>NZ_JBIUZW010000009.1:0-225860 GCF_044745245.1 Herbaspirillum sp. NPDC087042
TGCACAACTACCTAACATTCAAACTGACCAAAACTTTGTGCGGGTGTTTGGAATCGAACCCTCGTCTTAAGCTTGGAAGGCTTCAGCTCTACCATTGAGCTACACCCGCGAGGAGACGACTTTCACTTCACAACCGCCGCGTCTTTCGATCGCGTATTTACTGCAGACTGCTTTGACTTCCCGGCTTTATGGTGGAGAGGGCTGGATTCGAACCAGCGTACTCGTAAGAGGGCAGATTTACAGTCTGCTGCCATTAACCACTCGGCCACCTCTCCGTTCAGGGAACTCAAAACTATAGAGGAACATCTTTTGTCTGTCAACTAAATTTTCGCATTAGGGCAAAATATTTTAGCGACTCAAGATTTGTTGCTCAAAGGAACGATGCGCGACGTTTTTTCGAATCTTCAGGCTTTTTGTGTCTGCGACTCAACCGGCTTTTCGTTCCAGGCCGCAATTCTAGGCAACATCAGCATTCCAGGCAAGGCCAGAACGAAACAAATTAGAAAAAAATTTAACCAACCGGTCTCGGCGACGATAAAACCGACCGAAGAATTGACGAATGTGCGCGGAACAGCCATCAAACTGGTGAACAGTGCAAACTGCGTGGCCGTATAGCGCGGATCGGTCTCGCGCATGATGTAGGCCACGAAGGCGGTCGTCCCCAGGCCCACGCCAAAGGCTTCCAGGCCGATCACCGCGGCCAGGGTGGGCAGGTCGGCGCCGACATGGGCCAGCCAGGCAAAGCCCAGGATGGGCACGGCCTGCAGTACGCCGAACACCCACAGGCCGCGATTGATGCCCAGCCGCACCATCCAGATCCCGCCCAGGATGCCACCGGCCACGCTGGCCCAGAGACTGGTGGTCTTGGAGACCACGCCGATCTCGGTCATCGAGAAGCCCAGGTCGATATAGAACTTGGTCGCCAGGGCGGTGGCCATGCTGTCGCCCAGCTTGTAGAGGAAGATGAAGCCCAGTACCCACATGGCATTGCGCCAGCCGCCGCGGGCGATGAATTCGCGAAACGGCAGCACCACGGCGTCACCGAGGCTCTTGGGCGGCGCGCCATAGACCTTGGGCTCGCGCACCAGCAGCGAGCACAGCAGGCCCGGCAGCATGAAGGCTGCCGTCACCCAGAACACCGTGGCCCAGGGCATGCGATCGGCCAACACCAGCGACAAGGCGCCCGGCACCATGCCGGAGAGCTTGTAGGCATTGACGTGGATGGCGCTGCCCAGGCCCAGTTCGGCCTCGGGGAGGATCTCGCGACGATAGGCGTCGATGGCGATGTCCTGGCTGGCCGAGAGGAAGGCCACCACCGAGGCCATGAAGGCAATCGTGCTGACCTGGGTCAGCGGATCGAGCATGCCCATGGCGCCGATGCCCAGCAGCAGCAGCAACTGGGTGCAGACCATCCAGCCGCGCCGGCGGCCCATGCGGCCAAAGTGGAAACGGTCCATCAACGGCGACCAGACGAACTTCCACGTGTAGGGGAACATCAGCAGCGCGAACAGGCCCAGGGTCTTCACATTCAGGCCCGACTTGGCCAGCCAGGCCTGCAACAGGCTCAACAGGATGAATAGCGGGAGCCCCGAACTGAAGCCGAGGAAGAGGCAGATCAGCATGCGCCGATTCAGGTATTGGTGCCAGGAAGCGGCGGGTGCGGTCATGGGCAGGCCGAATCAGAGAGATCAGAAACAAAAGAAAAACGCCGGTGGCCGACGGACGATGCCGCGGTCGGACCGGCGTTTGCGGTGGCGGGAAGCCGCCTTACTTCTTGCGCAACCTGAACACTGCCAGGCTGCCGCGCCAGTTGGGCAGGTAGCGCACCGGCTTGCCATCCTTCAGCGCCACGCACTCCAGCACTTCCAGGCCGACCTGGTTGGCCAGCGCCGCGAAATCCCTGATCGTGGCGCAGCGCAGGTTGGGCGTATCATACCATTGGTACGGCAGGCTCCTGGACACCGGCATGCGCCCGCGCAGGAGCGCCACACGGTGCGGCCAGTAGGCAAAATTGGGGAACGACACCATCACCTCGCGCCCCACCCGGGCGATCTCGCGCAGCGTGCCTTCCACATCCTTGACCATCTGCAGCGCCGACAGGCACAGCACGGTATCGAAGGCATTGTCCTCGAACATGGCCAGGCCACCATTCAAGTCCTGCTGGATCACCGACACGTTGCGCGCCACGCACTTGGGGATCTGCTCATCGTCGATCTCCACGCCATAGCCGCTGCAGCCCTTGTCGCTTTGCAGGTAGTCCAGCATCACACCATCGCCGCAGCCCAGGTCCAGCACCTGCGACTGTTCGCCCACCCAGTGGGCGATGAAGGCCAGGTCGGGGCGCAATGCGCTCAATTGTTCGAAAGTCATGCGCGGCCCTCCTGCTGCAGTTCTGTCCAGATGCTGGCGTAGTATTCGCGCACCACCTTCATGTAGCGCGCATCATCGAGCAGGAAAGCATCATGCCCGTGCGGCGCGTCGATCTCGGCGTAGCTCACGCGCCGCTTGTTGGCCACTAGCGCCTGCACCATCTCGCGGCTGCGTTCCGGCGAGAAGCGCCAGTCGGTGGTGAAGGACACCAGCAGGAACTTGGCCTGGATGCGGCCGAATGCGCGCGCCAGGTCGCCGCCGAATTCGCGGGCCGGATCGAAATAGTCCAGCGCCTTGGTGATCAGCAGATAGGTATTGGCGTCGAAGTAGGTCGAGAACTTGTCGCCCTGGTAGCGCAGATAGGATTCGATCTCGAAGTCCACGCCATAACCGAACTGGTAGCTACCGGAGCGCAGGTCACGACCGAATTTCTCGGCCATGTCGTCGTCGGAGAGATAGGTGATATGCCCCACCATGCGCGCCACGCGCAGGCCGTTCTTGGGCACCACGCCATGCGCGTAGAAGTCGCCGCCGTGGTATTGCGGGTCGGTCAGGATGGCCTGGCGCGCCACGTCGTTGAAGGCGATGTTCTGGGCCGACAGCTTGGGGGTGGAGGCGATCACCAGGCAGTGGCGCAGGCGGTCCGGGTACATCAGGCTCCAGGCCAGGGCCTGCATGCCGCCCAGCGAGCCACCCATGACCGCGGCGAAACACTGGATGCCCAGGCGATCGGCCAGGCGTGCCTGGGCATTGACCCAGTCCTCCACCGTGACCACCGGGAAATCGGCGCCATAGGGCTTGCCGGTGGCCGGATTGGGATGCATCGGCCCGGTCGAGCCGAAACAGGAACCGAGGTTGTTGACGCCGATGACGAAGAAGCGGTCGGTATCCAGCGACTTGCCGGGGCCGACCATGTTGTCCCACCAGCCGACGTTGTCCGGGTTGTCGGCATAGGTGCCGGCCACGTGGTGGGAGGCATTGAGCGCGTGACAGACCAGCACCGCATTGGATTTGTCGGCATTGAGCGTGCCGTAGGTTTCATAGGTCAGCGAATAGTCCGCCAGCGAGGCGCCTCCCTGCAGGGGGAGCGGCTCGGCGAAATGCATGACCTGGGGCGATACGATTCCGATCGACATGATTGTTCTGCGTAAGTGACAGGGCGCCCTTGCGGCCAATAGGGCAGGCACGGGCGGTCGCTTCGCCGGGAGGCGGTCAACCAGGATGCGACAGGCAACAAAAAAGCCCGGAAGCAACGCTTGCGGGCTCACTCATCGATGGGGCTGGGCTGGTCTTGGGGGGAATACTGCTGATCCAAGCTCGCTTTAGCCGCATTTAGATGGGATCAGTATCCCGGCGCCCGCAAGCTGAAGTTGGTCAAACCGTTCAAATCGGCGCAGTGACATAAGAATACCCAAGTCGGGCAGGCCCGTCAAACGGCCCTGCCCGGCGCGCCCGTCAGCCTCAACGGCGCCGCGCCACCTTGGTATCGCGCACCTCGGGCTCGGCCGCCAGCGCCTGCAACTGCGCCATGGCCGTGCGGATGGCCGCCGGCTCGCTGGCGCGCAGCACCTTCTTGACCTGCGGCTCCAGCAGGCGCAGGTCGCTGTTGAGAACCTCGTTCTTCACCGACAGGATCTGCGAAGGATGCATGGAGAACTCCAGCAAGCCCATGCCCAGCAACAGACGGGTCCACTTGAGGTCACCGGCCATCTCGCCGCAGACCGAAACCGGGATCCCGGCCTTGCGCCCCTGGGCGATCACGGTCGAGAGCAGGAACAGCACGGCCGGATGCAGCGGGTCGTAGAGATGCGCCACCTCGTGATCGACGCGGTCGATGGCCAGCGTGTACTGGATCAGGTCATTGGTGCCGATGGAGAGGAAGTCGAGCCGCTTGATGAACAAGGGCAAAGCCAGCGCCGCCGCCGGGATCTCGATCATCGCCCCCACCGGGATGGATTCGTCGAACTTCTGCTTGCGATCACGCAGCTGCTGCTTGGCCTGGTCGATCATGGCCAGAGTCTGGTCGATCTCGAAGGCGTGCGCCATCATCGGTACCAGCAGCTTGATCGGGCCGAAGGCCGACGCACGCAGGATCGCGCGCAGCTGCGTCAGGAACATCTGCGGCTCGGACAGGCAGTAGCGGATCGCGCGCAAACCCAGGGCCGGGTTCAGGGCGGTCTCCTCATCGGCATCCAGTGGCTTGTCGGCGCCCACGTCGAGCGTGCGGATGGTCACCGGCCGGCCCTTCATGGCGATGACAGCCTGCTTGTAGGACTCGAACTGCTCATCCTCGGAAGGCAGTTTGTCCAGATGCCCGGCACGTCCCATGAACAGGAACTCGGAACGGAACAGGCCGATGCCCATGGCGCCGGCTTCCCAGGCGGTGGTGGCATCCCCGGGCAACTCGATGTTGGCCAGTAGCGTGATGGGCTCGCCATCCTGGGTGATGGACGGGGTCTTCTTCAGGCGCGACAGCTTCTTGCGCTCGCGCAGCATGCGCTCCTGGCGCGCGCGATATTGCGCCAGCACCAGCGGCGAAGGATCGACGATGACCACGCCGGCATCGCCATCGATGATGAGGACATCGTCGTGCTTCACCAGCACCGATGCATTGTGCATGCCCACGGCAGCCGGGATGTCGAGGCTGCGGGCGACGATGGCGGTATGCGAATTGGGCCCGCCCAGGTCGGTGACGAAGCCGGCGAAAGAGCTCTCGCGGAACTGCAGCATGTCGGCCGGCGAGATGTCATGCGCCACCACGATGATGTTGGCGGCAGCCCCGCCGGTGGGCGGCAGGTGGCTGGCCGTGCCGGTCAGGATCTTGAGGATGCGTTCGCCGACCTGCTGGATGTCGGCCTTGCGTTCACGCAGGTAGGGATCCTCGATCTCGTCGAACTGCGCCGACAATTCCTCGATCTGCGTGACCAGCGCCCATTCGGCGTTGTAGTAGCGGTTGCGGATGATGTTGAGCGGCACCTCCGAGAGCATCGGATCCGACAGGATCAACGAATGCACATCGATGAAGGCGCCCAGCTCGGGCGGCGCCTCCTTGGGCAACTCCGAGCGGATGGTGTGCAACTCCTGGTGCACGGCCTTGACGGCGCTCTTCAAGCGCTCGATCTCGGCCTCGACCTGTGCCGCTGCAATCAGGTAGTGTTTGACGTCCAGTGCGGCCGGCGCCATCAAGTGCGCACGTCCGATGGCGATGCCTTGCGACACCGCGATTCCATGTAAGCTGAAAGAAGCCATCGCGTATCTCCTGCCTGTTTTTATATTCCGCCGTATTTCCGGTCGCGGTAGCCTCAAGCAAGTTACCGAACAAATAGCGGTTTGGCAATCGCGACGGGCAAATGCACGGCAGAGAAAGGCTGACAGGCAGTCAGGGTGAACGTTGATTCATGCCACGCGCGGCGCGCGTGGTCATCCTCACATCGCAAGAAGCATTCCAGCCACGCCGCGATGATGCGACGCAATACCGCGGGCGCGGTAGGAATGGGGGTTCAGGACCGTGCTTACTGACCTTCGCCGAACTTGTCGGCAATCAGCGCTTCCAGCGCGGTGAAGCACTCCTGCTCGTCCCCGCCATTGGTTTCCAGGGTGATGACACTGCCCTTGCCGGCGGCCAGCATCATCACGCCCATGATGGACTTGGCGTTGACGCGGCGCTTGTTGAAGGTCATCCAGACTTCGCTCTTGAACTTGCCGGCGAGCTGCGTGAATTTGGCGGAAGCGCGCGCATGCAGGCCGAGCTTGTTGACGATCTCTAGTTCTTTTTGAATCATTTTTCAGCTTTCGTTTTTATCTTGCCAACCGGGTACCACGACTTCTTTGGCTCAGGCCGACGCCGCCACACGGATGCGGTTGTCGATGCGCACTGCACCATTCTGGCCGCCCGCCAGCGCCATTTCAACCACCACGTCGAGGGTATCGTTGCGATAGGTCAGGGCGCGCAGCAACATGGGCAGGCTGATGCCGGCAATCACCGAGACATTGCCCAGTCCGCACAGGAAACCGGTGCAGTTGGAGGGCGTGCCGCCCATGACATCGGTGATGACCAGTACGCCGCTGCCATCGTCGAGACGCTCGACAGCCTCGATCGCCAGTTTTTGCACTTCCGCCGGATTCTGGTCGGCGATCACGTCGATCGCCTCCACCCGTTCGGGCCGCCCCCGGAAAACGTGGGTGGCCGCGGCCAGGAAAGCTTGCCCCAGGGGGGCGTGCGTCAAGAGAAGAATACCAACCATGAAATTGTTGCCATCTGTTGCGACGCGCTTTTCCCCGAGCAGCCCGTCATGCTCTGTTGATCCCATTAGCCAACCGTTCCTGCTGCCGTTTCCAGCGCGTCGATGAACATCGCCGCCACATCAAATCCGGTCTGCTGGGTGATTTCCTGGAAGCAGGTCGGGCTGGTCACGTTGACCTCCGTCAGATAGCTTCCGATGCAATCCAATCCTACCAGCAACAGACCACGTTCATACAGGATCGGCCCCAGGGCCTCTCCGATTTCGATATCCCGCGCCGAGGCCGGCTGGGCTGTCCCCAGGCCGCCGGCGGCCAGGTTGCCACGCACCTCGTTGCCTTGCGGAATGCGCGCCAGCACATTGGGCACGACCTTGCCGCCGATGAGCAGGATACGCTTGTCACCGGCACTGATCTCCGGAATGAAACGTTGCGCCATGATCGTGCGTTGACCATTGTCGGTCAGGGTCTCGATGATGGAGCCCAGGTTCATGCCATCGGCCTTGACCCGGAAGATACCCATGCCGCCCATGCCATCCAGTGGCTTCAGAATCACGTCCTGGTGCTCGGCGTGGAAGGCGCGCAGACGCTTCTCGTCACGCGTGACCAGGGTGGGCGCGGTGTACTGCGGGAACTGGGCAATGGCCAGCTTCTCGTTGTGGCTGCGAATCGCCGCCGGCTTGTTGAACACGCGCGCACCCTGCTTCTCGGCCAGCTCCAGCAGGTAGGTGCTGTAGATGTACTCCATGTCGAAGGGCGGATCCTTGCGCACGATCACCGCGTCGAACTCGGAGAGGAAGCTGGAAGCCGGCTTGTCGGCGCGATACCAGTCCTCGCTATCACCGGTGAGCGTCACCTTGAAGGCATTGGCGGTGACCAGCCCGCTCTCCAGCACCAGGTCGGCCTGCTCGAAGGCATAGATGGCGTGGCCGCGACGGGCCGCCTCGCGCATCATGGCGAAGGTGGAATCCTTGTACGTCTTGAACGTATCCAGAGGATCGGCAAGGAAAGCGATTTTCATGAAACTGGCGTCCTGTTGTCCTGTTGAGCCCCGTCAACACGGGGCGGGAATGTCATTGATTGCTGAATGTTTAATACACTTCCGGATTCGGATCGGTCTTTTCCATCTCCAGCGAGGCCGCCAGCAGGGCCAGGCGCGCCACCACGCCATACATATAGAAGCGGTTGGGGGCAGCCGTACCGGGCTTGGCCATCATGTCGGGTAGCGCATGCTGCTGGGCAAAGGCCAGGGGCACGAAATGCGCACCGGGGGCGTTGAGGTTCTCGTTGACGTCGCGATCGGCATGGACCCGGTAGAAGCCGCCGACCACATAGCGGTCGATCATGTAGACCACCGGCTCGGCCACGGCCTCGTTGATGCGCTCGAAGGAATGCACGCCCTCCTGCACGATCACCTCCGAGACTTCCAGCCCTTCCTTGCCGGCCACCATGCCGGTGCGCTGCTTGCGCGTCAGGTCCTTGATCTGGCTGGCGTCCTTGACCGTCATGATGCCCATGCCATAGGTGCCGGCATTGGCCTTGATGAACACGAAGGGTTGTTCCTTGATGCCGTATTCCTTGTATTTCTTGCGAATCTTGGACAGCAGCGAGGACACGCTGTCGGCCAGCGCATCGGTGCCGGTGCTCTCCTGGAAATCGATATCGCTGACCTTGGCGAACATGGGATTGAGCATCCAGGGATCGACTTCGACCATCTTGGAAAACTTCTTCACCACCTCATCATAGGCCGCGAAGTGATTGCTCTTGCGGCGCAGCGCCCAGCCGGCATGCAGCGGCGGCAGCACGCTCTGTTCGTGCAGGCCTTCCAGCACCGAGGGCACGCCGATAGACAGGTCGTTGTTGAGCAGCACCGTACAGGGGTCGAAGTTCTTCAAACCCAGGCGACGACCATTGGCCGAACGCTCCAGCGGCTCCAGGGTAATGCTGGTGCCGTCGGGCAACTCGATCTGTTGCGATTTGGTCACGCCCGGCGCCAGCGTCCCCAGGCGCACATTGAGCCCGGTCTGGCGGAAGATCTGCATCAGGCGGCCGATGTTCTGCAGGTAGAAGGTATTGCCGGTGTGGTTTTCCGGGATCAGCAGCAGGTTGCGTGCGTCCGGACAATACTTCTCGATGGCGGCCATGGCGGCCTGCACGGCCAGCGGCAGCATCTCGGGAGAAAGGTTGTTGAAGCCGCCGGGGAACAGGTTGGTATCGACCGGGGCCAGCTTGAAGCCGGCGTTACGCAGGTCGACCGAGCAATAGAAGGGCGGCGTGTGCTCCTGCCACTCCATGCGGAACCAACGTTCGATGGCCGGCGTGGCTCCCAGGATTTTCTTCTCCAGCTCCAGCAGGGGACCATTGAGAGCGGTGACAAGATGCGGAACCATAAAAGACCTTAACGATGTGAATGCCGGCAGCGGATGTCGATTTTAGCGGATTCCTGAAATCGTGTTGCGACGCAGTAGGCGCCACTGTTGCCATTTCAGCCCATTGCCAACCCGTTCACGGCCGCTGCCGGGCCGTATCTCGGGAAGTTCAGATGGTGATCATCCTGTGGTTTTAAAGAGTCCGACTCAAATAGTCGGGAATTGACATTTCCGCTCGGCAAATTGACGCCGTTGTTCATCATTGCCGCAACAAACTGCCTGTCTGCCGAACGGCATGTTGCAACATCGGCAATATTTCGCCGATATGGGCCGGATCCATGCGCGTCCAGGTACAGGCCACTGTCAGGGCCGCAATGATGTTGCCTCGACTGTCCATGATGGGCAGGCCAATGGCACCCGTACCTGGCACTGCATGGTTATGGATCCAGGCATAGCCGTGTTCGCGAGCCTGATGAATGAAGCGACGCACGGCGGCGGCCTTGAGCTCGCCATACGCCTCGATGCGCTCCGCGATCTTTTCCAGCACTTCATCCTGTTCGTCCGCTGGCAGGAAGGCCAATAATGCCAATCCTCCGGCGCTCACGCCCAGCGGCTGACGACTACCGACGGGCAACACGGGGGTCTGACGGGCGGCGTGGCCAATGGCACGCTGAACGCAGATGGCGTCATTGCCACTGCGAACGAACAGAAAACTGGTATCGCCGCTCTCCGAGGCCAGCTGCTCCAGGATCGGCAGGCAACTCTGCCCCAGATTGAACTGGGCACACGCCGCCAGCCCCAGTTCGAACAACAAGGCCCCCGGTTGATAACGTCGGCTACCGGGACGCTGCTCCAGCAACTTCTCATGCGACAGCGAGCGCAGGATGCGATGCGCCGTCGGCTTGGAAACATCCAGTGCACGTGCCAGTTCGGTGACTCCGATGCCCTGCCCGGGATGGACTGCTGCCAGCTTCAATGCTGCTGCCGCACGCACGATGGCCTGCGTCTGTGCGCCATGTCCATCCCTCTCATTACTGCTCATCCCGCCTCCCCACGTCGCAAAAGTTTCACATGGCAAAACTCGTCGGTCGCTGCGTTGACCGCGAAATTCTATCTACCTATCGTCGACCAGATCACTTCGTACAAAGGGCTGCTTCCAGCCCGTTTTCCAACCACCAGAAAAGGAACGTCGATGAGCGGCAAGACAGAACCCCTACTGAGCCTGCATGACAGGATCCCCTATGAACCCATCACCCACCGTCCCCGTTTCGTCTTGCCGGGCGATGCCCGCGTGGCCGTATGGACCATCGTCAACATCGAACACTGGCTACCACAGGCGGCCATGCCAAGAACCGTCCTGCCGCCACCCATGGGACAGCCCCTGTTACCGGATGTACCCAATTGGTGCTGGCACGAATACGGCATGCGCGTGGGCTACTGGCGCATGCTGGAAGTATTGCAGCAACATGGCATCAAGGCTACGCTGGCGCTCAACGGCAGCACCTGCGAGCGCTATCCGGCCGCCTGTGAGGCGGCTCTCAAGGCCGGCTGGGAATTCATGGGGCATGGCCTGGTGCAGCAACCCATGCACCGACTCCAGGACCAGGCTGGCGATATCCACAAGACGATCGAGGCCATCAAGGCCTTCACGGGCCATGCCCCGCGCGGCTGGGAAAGCCCGGGCCTGACCGAAACCGACGAGACCCTGGACCTGCTGGCGCAGGCCGGTATCGAATATGTCGCGGACTGGGTGCTGGACGACCAGCCCGTCGCCCTGCGCACCCGTCACGGTGAGATGGTGTCGGTTCCCTATACGGTCGAACTCAATGACGTGGTGATGTCAGCGATCCAGCTACATCGTTCGGACGAGATCCTGCGCCGCGGGCGCGACCAGTTCGACTGCCTCTATCGGGAGGGGGCGCAGCAACCAAGGGTGATGGCCATTTCCATCCATCCTTACCTGACCGGCGTCCCCCATCGCATCGGCTATCTCGATGCACTCTATCGCTACATCTCCCGGTATGACAAGGTCCATTTCTGCACGGGCGCCGAGATCCTCGATATCTACAATGCCCAGGCCAACGCGACAGGATCCCGGCCATGAGGAAATCGCTCTTCGTGCTTGCCACCGGCGGCACCATCAGCATGACCTCCCGCGCAGGAGGTGGCATCACGCCAGCACTAAGTCCACAACAACTGGCTGACACGGTACCCGGACTCGCCGACAGGGTTGATCTCACCCTCCATGCCTTTGCCAATCTGCCCGGCGCCTCCCTGACGCTGACACAGCTGTGCGAGATGGCGGCACTGCTCAATGCACGGCTGGAGCAGGAGTTTGCCGGCGCCATCGTGGTACAGGGCACTGACACCATCGAGGAGAGCGCATTTGTGCTGGATCTGCTGGTCCCATCGGCCAAGCCGGTAGTGGTCACCGGTGCCATGCGCGGCCCGAGGGCAGCGGGCGCCGACGGTCCGGGCAACCTGCTGGCGGCGACCATCGTGGCCAGCGCCGACGCCGCCCGCAACCTGGGTTGCCTGGTGGTGCTCAATGACGAGGTACATGCGGCGCGCTTTGTGCAAAAGTCCCATAGCACCCTGGCCAGCGCCTTCCAGTCGCCCAACCTCGGACCGCTGGGCTGGGTGATCGAAGGACGCTTCCTCTGCAATGCGCAACTGCGGCGCGGTGTACACGTGGCCATCGCAGAACGGGGAGAGGAATATCCCGTCGCCCTGGTCAAGCTGGCCCTCGGCGACGACGGCCGTCTGCTGCGCAGCTTGCCAACGCTGGGATTTCGCGGCGCGGTGATCGAGGCCATGGGCGCCGGCCATGCGCCCGCCCCGGTTGCCCGGGAGATCGATGCCCTCACCGCCCGCATGCCCGTCGTCCTCTGCACGCGCGTCGCTGCCGGCCCCGTCTTGCGGGCCACCTACGGCTTCGTTGGCTCGGAAACGGATCTGATCCGGCGCGGCGTCATCCCCGCCGGATCTGTCAACGCGGTCAAATCCTGCCTGCTGCTGCGACTGGCCCTGGCCAACGGATTTTCGCGCGCGGCCATGGAGCAACTGTTCCAGCAGGCCGGCAACAACTTCTCACCCGAATGAGGAAGCCATGAAAAACCAACGGGCCGCCCTGGCCATGTTTTGCATCTTGCTGTTCTCCTACGTCATCAATGCCATGGACCGGCAGCTTTTCTCGGTCCTGGCCAGCGATGTCCGCAAGGCACTGGATCTGACCGTGCCACAGACCGGCCTGGCCTCGACGGTCTTTACCCTGGGCATGGGACTGGCCGGCCTGCCAGCCGGCTACCTATTGGGCAGGATCAGTCGCAAGAATGTGGTGCTGATCGGCATCCTGGTCTTTTCGGTAGCGACCTGCCTGACGGCCTACGCACGCAACCTGCCGGAACTACTGGCCTATCGCTTCATCTCTGGCCTGGGCGAAGCCATGCAGTTGACCGCCCTGCTGGCCATTGCGACCACCTATTTCTTTCGCCACCAGACCCTGGCTGCCAGTTCGCTCAACTTCACCTTTGGCATAGGTGCCATCATCGGCCCCAACCTGGGTGCAGCCTTGCTCGGCAGCATGGGTTGGCAAGTCCCCTTTCTTGCGTTCGGCTATTCGGGCGTATTGGCGATGGTGCTGATCCTGCTGTTCGTCAAATCCGGCCTGACCGAGGCACAAGCGGACACGGACGAACAACAAGCCCTTGCCGACGCCCACCTCCCTGACAACATTCTGGCGCGCTCGCCGCTGACGCTGGCACTGGCCACGGTCTTTGCGGGCCTGTCCATCTACGGCTACCTCGGCCTGTATCCGACCTATTTGCGGGAAGCACTCGGTTTTGCCCCCGGGGAGGCAGCGTTCGCCATCAGCATGTACGGCTTGGGCGCGCTGCTCTCCCTGGTCGGCGGCTGGCTGGGGGACCGCTACGATGCCCGCAAGCTCCTGGCGCTCTCCCTGACAGTGGCGGCGGCGCTGGGAGCATTGCTGTTTGCCGGCGTGCATGAGTCGCTGGCCCTGCACGCACTGCTGTCCTTCCTGTTCGGTGCGGGCATCAGCGGGGTAGCCTATGCCAACCTGTCTGCCGGGATCATCAAGGCGGTGCGGCGACGTTGTGCCGCCCAGGCTTCGGGCCTCTTTGTCGCCAGTCTCTATATCCCCGCCGCCTTCTCGGGCTACCTGCTGGGTATGCTGAAGGTGAGCATGGGCTGGAGCGCAGCAGGCGTTCTGCAGATCTCGGGGTGTGCCCTCGCCGCAGCCGTACTGGCCCTGCTGGCGCGTCCATCAGCCAACGCCAGCATCGCGAACACCGGCTGAGACAATGAAAAAAGGCGCCCGAAGGCGCCTTAGAAAGAGGCCGTTTCCAGCCCCGAAGGAATATTGCAGACTCGGTACAGTCTTGATGCTTGATGCTTAGTGGTACGCGGATTCGCCGTGGCTGGAGATATCCAGGCCTTCGCGCTCTTCCTCTTCGGTCACACGCAGGCCGATGACCACGTCCACGATCTTGTAGGCGATGAAGGACACCACACCCGACACGATCACGGTGGTCAGCACGCCCTGGAACTGGATCCAGACCTGGCCGCCGATGGAGTAATCCGGTGCCACGGCATTGGTGACGTAGTCGTAGATACCAGTGCCGCCCAGGCTGGGGGCTGCGAACACGCCGGTCAGGATGGCACCCAGGATGCCGCCCACACCGTGCACGCCGAAGACGTCCAGCGCGTCGTCCGAACCCAGGATCTTCTTCAGACCGCTCACGCCCCACAGGCACAGCAGACCAGCGATCAGACCCATCACAACCGCGCCGATCACACCCACGAAACCAGCAGCCGGGGTGATGGCCACCAGGCCGGCAACCGCGCCAGAGGCGGCACCCAGCATGGAGGGCTTGCCCTTGCCGATCCACTCACCGAAGCTCCACGACAGCACGGCTGCAGCGGTGGCCAGGATGGTGTTGACGAAGGCCAGGGCGGCGCTGCCGTTGGCTTCCAGAGCCGAACCGGCGTTGAAACCGAACCAGCCGAACCACAGCAGCGAGGCACCGACCATGGTCAGGGTCAGGCTATGGGGCTTGAAGGCTTCCTTGCCGAAACCGATACGCTTGCCGATCACATAGGAACCCACCAGGCCAGCGATAGCGGCGTTGATGTGCACCACGGTACCGCCAGCGAAGTCCAGCGCGCCCTTCTGGAACAGCCAGCCCGAGACAGCGGTCGCCTTGTCGGCAGCGGCAGCGTCGGTGAAGGCATCCGGACCCGGCCAGAACCAGACCATGTGGGCCATCGGCAGGTAGGAGAAGGTGAACCACAGGATCGAGAACAGGATCACGGCGGAGAACTTCACGCGCTCGGCGAAGGAACCGATGATCAGCGCCACGGTGATGGCAGCGAACGCACCCTGGAAGGCCACGAAGGACAGTTCCGGAATGACCACGCCCTTGCTGAAGGTGCCGGTATTGGAATCACCCGTGAGACCGTGCAGGAACAGGCGATCGAAGCCGCCGAAGAACGCATTGCCCTCGGTGAACGCGATGCTGTAGCCGTAGACGAACCACAGGATGTAGATCAGCGAGAAGATGACGAAGCACTGCATCAGCACCGACAGCATGTTCTTGCTGCGCACCAGGCCACCATAGAACAGGCCCAGGCCGGGCAGGGTCATCAGGATGACGAAGGCGGTGGAGATCAGCATCCAGGCGGTGTCGCCCTTGTTGGGCACCGGTGCCGGTGCAGCAGCGGCAGCAGCCGGAGCGGCGGCAGCAGCAGCGGCCGGAGCAGCCGCGTCAGCCTTGGGTGCAGCAGCGGCCGGAGCAGCAGCAGCGGGGGCTGCGGCGGTAGCGGCTGCAGCTTCAGGCTTGGGCGCGTCCTGCGCCTGGGCCGGTGCGGTAAAACCTACCGCCAAGAGCAGCGCGCCAATGGCGAGCGCGCCGGAAAACATTTTCTTCATGCTCATTAGAATTCCCCTTTTTTTACAGAGCGTCTTTGCCGGTTTCGCCGGTACGGATACGGATCACATCCAGCAGGTCCTGGACGAAGATCTTGCCGTCACCGATCTTGCCGGTACGGGCAGCGGTCTCGATGGCTTCCAGGGCACGTTCGACGATGGCGTCGTCCACGGCTGCCTCGATCTTGGTCTTGGGCAGGAAATCGACCACATACTCGGCGCCACGATAGAGCTCGGTATGGCCTTTTTGACGACCGAAGCCCTTGACTTCGGTCACGGTGATGCCTTGCACCCCGATCGCGGAGAGGGCTTCACGCACCTCGTCCAGCTTGAACGGTTTGATGATCGCTGTGATCAGTTTCATACGAACCTCGTATTAGAAAGTTTTGCTGAGGGAGAAGACAACGCCGTTCTTGCCGACGTTCTTGGAACCGTCCGAAGCCGGCGTGGTGGACACACCGTCCTTGAGGTCGGTACCGACATAGGCCAGGCCCAGGGTGATGCCGGCCAGGTCGTCGAAGGTCTTGGACAGGCCGATCTTCCAGTCGGTATAGCTGACCGCGCTGGGGTTGCCGCGCACGCTCTGGTGACCCACGTGCAGGCCCAGGACCATGCCGTAGAAGGTGTCGATGTTGGCACCCAGGTCAAAATACTGGCTGTACTTGCTGTTGACCGCGCCGAACAGGTTGGTCAGCGACTGCGAATACTTGAAGTAACCCGGACCGTAGCCGACCTGGCCGTACAGTTCGAAGGTATTGGCATTCTTCACGCCGCTGTTGGCCAGGGTGTTGCCCGGGTAGTAGTAGTACAGGCCACCCACGTCATAGGTGAAGCCGCCGCCGATGTCACCGCGCTTGCCGCCATAGATATCCCACTCGACCGGGCCCTTGGTATCGGTACCGGTCAGGGTACCGGCATCCTTGATCCACTTGATGGTGCTCAGCCAGGTACCTGCATACAGGCCGGTGGGGTTATTGGTGTAGTCGGCACCGCCCTGCAGGGCCGGGTCGAAGCGGCTCTGGGTCAGGCCGCGGTAGCGATAGTCGCTCACGACGGCGGCGTTGAAGGTCAATTCATTGTCCGGCTTGGCGTCTTCTGCACGTGCCACGGTAGAAACGAAGGATGCGGCGATGGCTGTTGCAAGAATCAGTTTCTTCATGACTTCCCTCTGGTTTGTGTTTAAACAATAAAGTCGTTTTTTGTTTTGCCTTTACCACTTAGCAGGAGCCGTGCCATGTCTATTAGGCATAGGAGGCTTGTGTTTTCGGCATAAAGCCGGGATCCGTGTCGAATTTTTTCGCACTCCAGTTCAAAATAGTGCAGCAAACCCGGAAATGCACGCCATTGGTGCAACAATATTTGCTTTTTGACAAACTTGCGTCAAACACGGCAAACACATTTTGGTGCGCCGGGGACAAAGACGGTCGGGATCACCAAGTCGGCGCATTTCCCGCAGGAAAACCCGTAGTCCGCGGCACGGACTCGCAAAATTCCGGTCTGAAGAGGACATCCTGTTTTGAGGATGGGCGGGAAACCGCTAAACTTGCGATCCAGCTATCTGCCAAGGAGATCCGACATGGACAAGCCCCCGTTTTTTGAAGACCTGCAATCCAAGATCAACAAGGCGATCGAGAACTCACCGGCCAAGGACATCGAAAAGAACGTCAAGGCCATGCTGAGTCAGGGTTTTGCCAAGCTGGACCTGGTCACGCGCGAAGAATTCGACGTCCAGGCCCAGGTACTGGCCAAGACCCGCGCCCGCCTGGAAGCGCTGGAAGCGCGTGTTGCCGAGCTTGAAGCTCAGCAAAAACAGAATCCATGATCCTGGCGACGACTCTCTTTCTACTTCCTCCCCCGCGTTTTTTCCCTTCTGACAAGCTGCCGGGCTCATTGCGATGAGCCTGGCGGTCTTGCGCAGCCGCGCCCTGGCCGGCATGGCCGCCCCACCGGTGACGGTGGAGGTGCATCTGGCCAATGGATTGCCCTCCTTCACCAATGTTTATCCGATTTAAATTATAATTTTACTTTTAAAATCAAACACTTAGATTATATTAGAAATGACCTCGTCCGTCAAAGCGTACTCATATATTCGGATGTCTACCGAAATCCAACAAAAAGGGCACAGTGAGCAACGCCAGCGAGAGCTGTCAGAAAACTACGCCAAATTGCATGGATTGGAATTGGTCGATCAGTCGGTCTACAAAGACATTGGGGTTTCTGCTTTTAGATCAACCAATCTGGAAAGTGGGGCTCTGGGTCAATTCGTCACCGCATTGAAAAGCGGGAAAATTGCACGTGGCTCAGTTCTGCTCGTGGAATCGCTAGACCGACTGTCACGAGACTCATCCCATATCGCGCTCAGACTGTTTCTGGTGTTGATTTGCTCGCAGATTTGACCCTCTCCATTTGACCCACCTTCCATTGCCTGCTGAAGGCAGCCACCCGGTCATACGACCCCTCATATCCCAGCTCTCTTAAGTCCAGGAACATCTGTTTCAGGGTCCTTCTTTGCTTCCGAGATTTGATCGCCTCTGCGCTGAGCCAGGCGGAGAGCCTGGCGGTGAATTCATCGAGCGAGCTTGGCGAACGCCTTGCTGGATAAGCGGGTTCGCTGACATCGGATCGGATGTAGCGGCGAACAGTGTTGCGGGAAATGTCGAGCCTGCGGGCGATTTCCCGAATTGAGATGCGGTCTCTGATGTACCAGCGTCGAATAATTCCAAGTAGGGCCACGTCTATCACTCCGTTCTCCCGCTCGCTGTGATGAGCAGGATTGTGGTCTAAACATGGGTCAACTTTGGATGCAAATTTCCTGGGAAAGTGGGTCAGTTTTCAATGCAAATCAACAGTAAATGGTCCAATTCCTAACTTCATCGCTGGTATTTAGTGGGGCGATGTGACATTGGCTGTGTGCCCATCTCATGCTTTTCCAATGCTCCCTAACCTGCACACAAAACTCGGCGGCATTGTTTAGCCGAGGTGGCACCTGCAGCAGCATATGGACATGCAGTCTTCCAGATTTACCCTGCTCAATAACGGGCACAACATACAAGCGCTTGTTGTAACGGCGATGGGCTCGTCCATAAGCAAATGTATTTAGGCCTTTGAGTATCCGACCAACCGTCCTACCAAGCTCCCCGTAGCTGAGCCTTTCGACTGTACAGTCCGGCCGAGGAATACCTTGCCTGAAAGTAAGAGTCACTGTCAGCCAGCGCTCCTGCTTTTCCAACACTCGATTCGATATAAAAGTCACCAAATTGCTGTGATGGTGATTAAAGTTTGGCATACACGATATTTTCTATAAGAAATTATTTGATTTAAGTGATTGATTTAAAAGGGTATTTTTATATTTATATATCGGATATTTGTTTACCATCGTCGGGCTGCCCGAGGCCGAGGTGAAGGAAGCCCGCGACCGCGTGCGGGCCGCGCTGCAGAATGCGCGCTTCGAGGTGCCGGCCCGGCGCATCACGGTCAACCTGGCGCCAGCAGACCTGCCCAAGGAATCCGGCCGTTTCGATCTCGCCATTGCCCTGGGCATCCTGGCGGCCTCCGGACAACTACCCGCCGACCGGCTGGATGACTATGAATATGCCGGCGAGCTCTCGCTATCGGGACAGTTACTACCGGTGCGCGGCGCGCTGGCCATGACCTGCGCCATGCACGGCACCAACCGGGCCGACCCGGCCGAGCGACCGCCACGCGCCTTCATCTTGCCGCAGGCCAATGCCGACGAGGCGGCCCTGGTGGCCGAGGCCACCATCCTGCCCGCCAGCTCGCTGCTGGAGGTCTGCGCCCATTTCACCGCCCGCGACGACAGCCAGCGGCTGCCACGACATCACGCCCGGCAAGCCCTGGCCGCACCGGTCTATCCCGACTTCAGCGATATCAAGGGCCAGTTGCAGGCGCGCCGCGCCATGGAGGTAGCGGCTGCCGGCAACCACAGCATCCTGCTCGTGGGCCCACCGGGCGCGGGCAAGTCGATGCTGGCCATGCGCTTTCCCGGCATCCTGCCGCCGATGACCGGTGAGCAGGCCCTGGAATCGGCCGCCGTGCAATCGCTGGGCGGCAGTTTCGACATGGCCCGCTGGAAGCAACGGCCCTACCGCGCCCCGCACCACACGGCCTCGGCCGTGGCGCTGGTGGGGGGCGGTGGCACGCCGCGTCCGGGCGAGATCTCGCTGGCTCATCACGGCGTGCTCTTCCTGGACGAGATCGCGGAGTACCCGCGCAGCGTGCTGGACGTGCTGCGCCAGCCGATGGAGTCCGGCCGCATCAGCATTTCGCGGGCGGCACGGCAGGCGGAGTTTCCGGCGCGCTTCCAGTTGGTGGCGGCGATGAATCCCTGCACCTGTGGCTGGCATGGCCATTCTTCGGGCAAATGCCGCTGCACGGCGGAACAGGTGCGACGTTACCAGGACCGCCTCTCCGGACCCCTGCTCGATCGCATCGACATGCAGTTGCAGGTCGCGGCCCTGACGCCGGCCGAACTGGCCACGCAAGCCCCGGGCGAATCCAGCGCCAGCATCGCCGCCCGGGTGGCCGCTGCCTTCGACCGGCAACTGGCCCGCCAGGGCAAGCCCAACAGCCTGCTGGCCGGTCGCGAAATCGACTTGCATTGCCAGCCCGATGCGCCGGGCGAACAATTGCTGCAAGCCGCCATGGTCCGCCTGGACTGGTCGGCGCGCGCTTATCACCGGGTGCTCAAGCTAGCGCGCACGATTACCGACCTGGAGGGCGTCGCGCGGGTGGAGAAACGGCATGTCGCCGAGGCGATCCAGTGTCGGCGGGGGCTGGTTACCTCATAGCGGCCGCGCAACGGCCGGGGCACTGCAAGACAACCGTCACCAGCAAGACGATTTTTATCTAGAATCCCCCCTTGTCTGTACTCACGCCCCGTCCGTCCCCACTCATGTCCGCTGACCGTCGCATCGCGCATATCGACATGGATGCCTTCTTCGCATCCTGCGAACTGTCCCAGTACCCCGAACTGCGCGGCCAGCCCATGGTGGTCGCGGGGCGGCAGAGCCATGCGCCCCGGATGAAGGACGACGGCACGCGGGAGTTTTCGCGGCTGCGCGACTATGTGGGTCGCGGCGTGTTGACCACCGCCACCTATGAAGCCCGCGCCCTCGGCGTGCATTCGGCCATGCCGGCCATGAAGGCGGCCAGGCTGGCGCCGGATGCGGTGCTGCTGCCGGTCAATTTCGAGCTGTATCGTCGCTATTCGCGGCAGTTCAAGGAAGCCGTGCGGGAGATCAGCCCCATCATCGAAGATGTCGGCATCGACGAGATCTATGCCGATGTCTCGGCGCTGAAGGGCAGTTCCGAAGAGATCGCGCGCCAGCTGAAGGCGGCCGTCTTCGAGGCCACCCGGCTCACCTGTTCGGTCGGTATCGCGCCCAACAAGCTGCTGGCCAAGCTGTGCTCGGATATGCAAAAACCCGACGGGTTCACCATCGTCACCATGGAAGACCTGCCCGCGCGCATCTGGCCGATGCCGGCCAGTCGCATCAATGGCATCGGGCCCAAGGCGGCCATGAAGCTCAAGTCCCTGGAGATACAGACCATCGGCGAGCTGGCCGCCTGCGAGGAGCACTGGCTGGTCAGCCATTTCGGCCGCAGCTACGGCGCCTGGCTGCACCGGGTGGCCCATGGCCGGGATACGCGCGCTGTGGTCACGGAAAGCGAACCCGTCTCCATGAGCCGCGAGACCACCTTCGAAAACGATCTCCACGTCACCCGCGACAAGGCCGAACTGGGCAGGATATTCACGCAACTGTGCGAGCGGCTGGCGGCGGACCTGGAGCGCAAGGGCTATCTCTGCCGCAAGATCGGCATCAAGCTGCGCTTCAGGGATTTCTCCACCATCACCCGGGACACCACCCTGGAGACACCCGCCGCCGATGCCGCTTCGATCCGGACTGCTGCCGGCGGTTGCCTCAAGCGGGTCGACCTGAGCCAAGCCATCCGCCTGCTGGGTGTGAAGGCCAGTGGCCTGGTCCGGCCCGATGCACTGGCCGGGGACGCACCCCGGCAATTCTCGCTGGACCTGGAATGAGGCGGATCATGCCGGTGCTTAACGTGCCGGCATGATCCGCCGCGCGAACACCAGCAGGATCCAGGCAAATGCCGCCAGGCCCAGCCATTGGCCGATGCCTTCGAAGCTGCCCGCCACCAGTGCCAGGGGCGCATCGCGGCCGGTCAGGCCGATGATGGCGGCCAGCAGCACACCCACCAGGCTTTCGCCGACGATCAGCCCGGAGGCCACCAGGATGCCGCGCTGGCGTGGCTTCTCGGCGTAGGCCTCGACATCGATACCCGCTGCCTGGGCACGGCGGCGCAAGGCGCGTTCGATCAGCCAGCCCAGCAGGGCACCCACGAACAGGGCCGAACTCACCATCGGCGGCAGGTAGATGCCGATGCCCACGGCCAGTACCGGCAGGCGTGCGGCGCCACCGCGTCGCGCCAGCAGCCAGTCGACCACGATCAGTACCAGCCCCAGCACCACGCCGATGCCCAGCATGGTCCAGTTCAACTCGCGCGTGAAGATGCCGGTGGCAATGGCCGTCATCAGCGTGGCCTGCGGCGCGGCCAGCGCCTGGGCGGCATCCATGCCCGCGCGCGGCAGCGCGCCGGTGAAGCCATAGGCGTTGTAGAGCAGGTTGAGCACTGGCGGGATGACCAGCGCCCCCACCACGCAGCCCACCAGCAGGGCCACCTGCTGGCGCCACGGCGTGGCACCGACCAACTGGCCGGTCTTGAGGTCTTGCAGGTTGTCATTGGCGATGGCCGCCACGGCGATGATGGCCGCAGTCACGAACAGCGCGATGGCGATGGCCAGCTTGCCGCCTTCGGCCGTGGCCAACAGCGGGTCGACCGCGCCTGAGGCCAGCAACAGCAGCGATACCAGGATCACGGCGACGATGCCGATGCCCGAGATGGGGCTGGAGGACGAGCCGATCAGGCCGGCCATGTAACCGCAGGCGGCGGCCACCAGGAAGCCGAACACGAAGGCAAACACCACCGCATAGACGATCAGGCCGATGAATAGCGCCGGGCTCACCGGCGCATCGGCCAGGAAGGCTGCGAACACCACGGCTAGCAAGGCGATCATGGCCAGGCTGATGATGATGATCCAGCGTGGCGACAGATCCTGGTCCGGGCGTTCAGACCTGCCCTGCTGGCGCCGGGCCAGTGTCGACAGCGAGGCCTTGACGCCGTCGACCATGGGCTTGAAAAGCGTGGCCAGCGTCCAGATCGCGGACACGCCGATCATGCCGGCGCCGATGAAGCGCACCTGGCTTTTCCACAGGCCGTTGGCGAAATCTGACAGCGCCAGGTCGGCCGCATGGGGGGTGACGGCCGTCAGGTAAGGGACGGCCACGCCCCAGGCGATCACCAGGCCGATCAGGATGGCGATGCCCGAGACGATGCCGATCATGTAACCCGCCCCCACCAGGGCCAGCGAAAAGCCCATGGTCAGGCGCAGCACCGAGGCGCCGGCCGAGAACCACAGGCTCATGCTCTCGGCAAACACCTTGAAGCCACTGGCGATGACGCTGAAACCCGCCGCCAGCGCGCCACCGAAGAGGATGTCGCGCAGGCCGCGCCGGGTTTCCTCGCCACCATCGGCGTCGGCGCTGCCCACGCGCAGGATTTCGGCTGCCGCCACCCCTTCCGGGTAGGGCAAGGCACTCTGCACCACCATCACGCGCCGCAGGGGAATCGAAAACATCACGCCCAGCATGCCGCCGGCGGCGCAGATGCCCAGCGTCTGCAGGAAGGGAAAACCTTGCCAGTGGCCCATCATCACCAGGCCGGGCAGGATGAAGATGATCGATGACAGGGTTCCCGCCGCCGAGGCCTGGGTCTGCACCATGTTGTTTTCGAGGATATTGGCATTGCTGAACAGGCGCAGCACCGCCATCGAGATCACGGCCGCCGGAATGGCCGAGGAGAAGGTCAGGCCGACCTTGAGCCCGAGGTAGACATTGGAGGCGGTGAAGATCACCGTGATCAGCGCGCCCAGCAGCATGCCGCGCAGTGTCAGTTCCGGTAGCCCGGCTTGTTGATTGTTCATGGGAAAAGAGGGTTCCGTTGGGATGCATTCTTATACCGCAAGAATTACTCTTCCACTATCAGACAAGGCCCTTTTTTGTGCCCGCTCGGCGCTTTGCTATGATGGACCTCCCTGCCCTGATGCCTCTTGCCCCATGCGCCTTCGCTTCGCCGTGATTTCCCTCAGCCTGGCCGCTCTGGTGCTGGCCGCCTGCTCGCCCCGCTACAACTGGCGCGAAGCCAGCGACAACGGCGCGCATTTCGTCGTGCTGCTGCCCGCCAAGCCGGCCAGCGTGACCCGCAGCGTGGACCTGGACGGCCCCCGGGTGGACATGAGCATGACCGCCGCCGAGGTCGACGGCCTCACCTTTGCCGTCGGCACGGCCGAGCTGCCCGATGCCGCCGCCGCCAACCGCGCGCTGGAGGCCATGCGCACCGCCCTGCTCAACAATATCGGCGGCCAGGCGCAGGGTGCACCGACCTGGCCAGGCAAGACCGATGGTTTTGCCCGCAGCCTGGATATCGATGCCCATGGCGTGGCGCGCGGGCGTCCGCTACGGCTGGTGGCCCGGCTGGCGGCCAAGGGCACGCGGGTGTACCAGATCCTCATCGTCGGCGATGAAAAAACCATCACCGATGAAAATATTGAAACCTTTTTCAGCTCTTTCAAACCAACATAGGCCCGGATGACAAAGCCCCGGACTGCGGAGTATTCTTGTTCCTGCCTGTGACTCCAGACAGGTAGTCCCGCAGCGATGCGGTAGCAGTCTGCAGCGCATTTCCCGATGCTCCGGCCAGACCGGGCCTCGACCAAAAATCGTTTCCAATCAAAGATCCCAGAGGAAATATGCTGATCACCTTCAAATCAAAAGCGGCCGCCGACGTGGTGATGTATGAATCGCACGCCAAGCCCATCCTGGACCTGCTGCACAAGGATCCCGCCCGTGGCGTGATCACCGCAGCCGAAGCCGGCGACGCCATCGCCCAGCTGGAAAGCCAGATCAGCGCCAGCAAGGCGCATGAAGCCGCCGAAGTGCTGGCGCGCGACATCAATGCCCACCACAACGCCGACATCGACGATCACAAGCACGAGAAGATCGAGCCGGTCACCTTCTCGGCACGCGCCTATCCGCTGCTGGACATGCTGCGTGAGGCCAAAAAGGGCAACTACGACGTCCTGTGGGGCGTCTGAAGCACCTGTCGCCCTGAAGTCTGTGCAGTGCCGCCACCCGACGGCATGAAAAAACGGCTGCCGCGATCATCCACCGCGGCAGCCGTTTTTGCGTTGAGGCGCGCCAGGCGCTGGCCTGGAGGATCAATGCCGCCCGCGCAATTCACCCAGGTAATACAACAACGCCAGCATCGGGAAGGCAAACCCCAGCCAGGTCACGCCGCTCCAGCCGGCCTGGGCATAGATCCAGCCGCCCAGGCCCGAGCCGGCCGCGCCGCCGGCGAAGAAGGTGGCCATGAAGAGGCCGTTGAGGCGGCTGCGGATTTCTCCGCCGAGGGCATAGATGGCGCGCTGGCTCAGCACCAGGTTGGCCGACACGGCGAAATCGAGCAGGATGGCCGCCAGCAGCAGCATGGCCAGCGAAAACGTGCGGCCGCCCTCGAAGAGGTGCGGCAGCAGGAAGGACAGCGCGCCACACAGCAACGCCGCGCCGGTCGCCGGGCGGCTCCAGCCACGGTCGGCCATGCGTCCGGCCAGGGGAGCCGCCACGACGCCGATCACGCCGGCAAAGGCGAAGAGCGCGATGCCCTGCTGCGAGATGCCGAAGCGCGGGCTGGCCAGCCATAGTGGCGAGGCCGTCCAGAACAGGCTGAAGGAGGCAAACAGCATGGCGTGATAGAAGGCGCGACGACGCAACAGCGGCGTGGTCTTGACCAGCGTCCACATGGACGCCAGCAGGGCCGCATAGTGCAGGCCAGCCGGCGGCTGGCGCCTGGGGAGATAACGCACCAGCACCACGATGAGTGCCGCCACCAGCACCGCCGACAGGCCGAAGATGGCATGCCAGCCGAACAGGTCGGCCACCAGGCTGGCCAGCGGCCGCGCCAGCAGGATTCCCAGCAGCAAGCCGCTCATCACATTGCCCACCGCCCGGCCGCGGCTGTGCAAGGGCGAAAAATGCGCCGCATACGGCACCAGCACCTGCGCCCCCACCGAGGACAAGCCGATCAGCAGCACCGAGACCAGCAGCTGCGTGGCACTCTGGGCCAGGGCCGCGCCGACCAGGGCGATGCAGGTCACCACCAGGCCCGAGAGGACCAGGCGGCGGTTCTCGAACAGGTCGCCCATGGGGACGATGAAGAGCAGGCCCAGGCCATAGCCGACCTGGGTCAGCGTGACGATCAGGCCGGCGGCACCGGGCGAGATACCGGTGGCGCGGCTGATCGGCCCGATCAGCGGCTGGGCATAGTAGAGGTTGGCGACGATGATGCCGCAGGCGGCGGCCAGCAGCAGCACCATCCAGCGGGGAATATCGTCGTGCGGGGCGTGATCGGCCTGTGGGGCGGACATCGGGACCTTCCTTGTGCGGGAGCAGCCTCGGAACGGACTGCGGGAGGGCACTTTAGCCGAAGCCGGCGATTCCTGCTGGCGGGCGCCCGCTACTTCTATTTCCAACGTACAGGTGTGGCCGGGGCTGGCGGCTGGTACACTGGCGGGCCGCGCCGGTCGCGCCCGCAGTTGCCATCATGAAATGCCGACAACCCTGGCGCCTGGCCTCCTAGAGCAAGCATTGACGTGATCCAGATTTCCCTTCTCTCCTCCTCGGCCAAGGCCGATTCGCTGGCCTACCAGCTGGCCTATGCCGCCCAGGCAGTGGCCGCCGTGCGTGCCGGCCACGCCTTGCCACAGGCACTGGCGCAGATCTTCGCGCGCAGCGATGCCCCCGCCGCCTCGCGTGGCGCCATCCAGGACCTGAGCTACCGCGCCATGCGCGGCCTGGGCCTGAGCGACGCCCTGCTGGCCCTGCTGGCCAACAAGCCACCCCAGCCCGAGGTGCTGCACGGCCTGCTGGTAAGCGCGCTGGCGCTGCTGGCCGACGAGGACGAGGCCGGCTATGACAGCTTCACCGTGGTCAACCAGGCCGTGGAAGCCGCTGCCATCAGCCCGGAGATGAGCTTCGCCAAGGGCGTGGTCAACGCCATCCTGCGCCGCTTCCTGCGTGAGCGGGCGACGCTGATGCCGCAGGCCACCAAGACCCCGCCCGGCACCTGGAACTACCCGACCTGGTGGATCGACCGCCTCAAGTCGGCCTACCCCGAGGATTGGCAGCGCATCCTCCACGTCGGCAACCAGCCCCCGCCGCTGACCCTGCGCGTGAACCGCCGCCGAGCCACGGTCGAGCAATACCTGGCCACGCTGACGGCCGCCGGCATGCAGGCACGCCAAGTCGGCCCCAGCGCGGTGCGGCTGGACAAGCCGGTGCCGGTGCAGCAGATCCCCGGCTTCGCCGAGGGCGTGGTCTCGGTGCAGGACGCCGCCGCCCAGTTGGCCGCGCCGCTGCTGGATGTGGCCGATGGCATGCGCGTGCTGGACGCCTGCGCCGCCCCCGGCGGCAAGACCGGCCACCTGCTGGAGCTGGCCGATCTCGACCTGGTGGCGCTGGACCACGACCCGCGCCGCCTGCAGCGCATCGACGAGAACCTGGCGCGCCTGCAGCTGACGGCCCGTCTGAGCACCGGCGACGCCCGCGAGGACGACTGGTGGGATGGCCAGCCCTTCGACCGCATCCTGGCCGACGTACCCTGTACCGCCTCGGGCATCGTACGGCGCCACCCGGATATCCGCTGGCTGCGACGCAAGACCGACACCACGCAGCTAGCAACACTTTCCGCGCAAATTTTGGACAAGCTTTGGCACATGCTGCGACCGGATGGTAAATTGCTCCTCGTAACCTGCTCGCTGTGGCCCCAGGAATCTGAACAGCAAGCGATCGCCTTCGCGCAGAAACACAATGCCATCCGGCTGCCCGCTCCAGGTCAACTGTTGCCGACCGCCGGCGGGGATGCCGACCACGATGGCCTGTTCTATGCGCTGTTCCAAAAAACGGGTGCATGAATTTGACGCAATCGGCTCTCTTCCCTTCCCGTGCGCGCAGCCTGCCAGGCTGCGCCGCGCGCGTTCATGCCCACCTGACCGCCTTGCTGCGGCAGGGATGGCAGCAATGGCTGCTGACCCTGGCCCTGGTGCTGCTGCTGACCTGCCCGGGTACCAACGCCCATGCCGCCGAGATCACCGTCAACCAGGCCAGCATCGAGGCCAGCGACGAGGGCTATCGCCTCTCGGTGGCCTATGACTTCGAATTGAATCGCGGGCTGGAAGATGCCCTTTCGCGCGGGGTGCCGCTGTATTTCACGACCGAGGTACAGCTGACCCGACGCCGCTGGTACTGGTTCGACGAGAGCAGCGTGTCGGTCTCGCGCACCGTGCGCATCTCTTACAATGTGCTGACGCGCCAGTATCACACCGCCATCAGCGGTCAATTGCAGCAAAGCTTCACCAATCTGGAAGATGCGATGACGCTCATCCGCCGCCCGCCGCGCTGGATCATCGCCGACAACAATACCCTCAAGGCCGGCGATAACTACAACGTGGGCCTGCGCATGCGCCTGGACGTGGCACAGCTGCCCAAGCCCTTCCAGGTCAATGCGCTCAACAACAGCGACTGGCGCCTGTCCTCCGACTGGATCGAATTCACCTACAAACCCGAATGAGCCGCACCTTACGCTATCTGCTGGTGGTCGGCGGGGGCGTCATCAGCATCCTGCTGTTCCTGCTGGCCTCGGCTTCCGAAAACTCCGCCCTCTTCGAACAGCACTATCCGTGGCTGCTGTTCTTGAACGGCCTGGCCGCCATTTCGCTGCTGGGCCTGGTGCTCCTGCTGCTGGGGCGTCTTTACAAGCGTTACCGGCGCGGCAAGTTCGGCTCCAAGCTGCTGGCGCGGCTGGTGCTGATGTTTGCGCTGGTGGGCATCGTCCCGGGGGCGGTGATCTACCTGATGTCGGTGCAGTTCGTGTCACGCTCCATCGAATCCTGGTTCGACGTGCGCATGGAGGCGGCGCTGGAGTCCGGCCTGAACCTGGGCCGCAATGCCCTCGACTCCTCGCTGTCGGACCTGGTCTCGCGCGCCCGCGGCATGGCCCAGGAACTGTCGGACATGAGCGATTCCGAGCAGGTGACCTACCTCTCGCGCCAGCGCGACCAGAACATGGAAATCACCATCGTCAACGGCAACGGCCAGGTGATGAGTACGGTGGGCGGCGCCATCGGCTCGCTCACCCCCATCCTGCCCAGTACCCAGGCGATGCGCCAGGCGCGGGTCTCGCGCGCCTTCTCGGCGGTGGAAAGCGACGACACCCGCCCGCCTAGCGGCGAATCCGACTCCGACGGCAACCTGCGCCTGCATGTGGTGGTGCTGGTGCCGGCGCCCAGCCGTGGCCTTTCCCTGCAGTCCGAGACGCGCTACCTGCAGATCCTGCAGCCGGTGCCCGACTACCTGGCCACCAATGCCGAAACCCTGCGCCTGGCCTACAACGAGTACCAGCAACGCTCGGTATCGCGCTCCGGCCTGCGCAAGATCTACCTGGTGACCCTGACGCTGACCCTGCTGCTGGCCATCTTCGCGGCCATCGCCAGCGCCTTCCTGATCGCCAGCGACCTGGCCAAACCCCTGCTGCTGCTGGCCGAAGGCACCAAGGCGGTGGCCGAGGGCAATCTCTCGCCACGGCCCATCGTGAGCACCTCCGACGAGCTGGGCACGCTCACGCAGTCCTTCAACATCATGACGCGCCAGCTGCTGGAGGCGCGTACCTCGGTGGAAAAGAACCGCGCCGAGCTGGAAAACGCCAAGGCCTACCTGGAGTCGGTGCTGGCCAACATGTCCGCCGGGGTGATGGTGCTGGACGGCCAGTTCGACATCGTCAGCGCCAACGAATCGGTGCGCCGCATCCTGGGCTACGACTTCTCGGCCGACATCGGCACGCCGCTGCAGACTATCGAAAGCCAGGCGCCGTTCGCCCAGGCCATCATCCGCGCCTTCTCCGAACAGCTGGCCCAGCACAGCAGCGACGCCTCGCGCGACGGCCTGCACTGGCAGCGCCAGTTCGAACTGTCGCGCCAGCCGGGCGCGGCGCTGGAAGCCGAGGGCGAACAGGGCGGCAAGCCCGATCATGACAAGCTCACCCTGCTGGCGCGCGGCTCGCACCTGCCGGTCGAAAACGGCGTGGGCTATGTGGTGGTGTTCGACGATATCAGCAACGTCATCTCGGCCCAGCGCTCGATCGCCTGGGGCGAGGTGGCGCGCCGCCTGGCCCACGAGATCAAGAACCCGCTGACCCCCATCCAGCTCTCGGCCGAGCGCCTGCAGCACCGTCTCTCGGATAAGCTCATGCCGGCCGACGCCGCCATCCTGGACAAGAGCACCACCACCATCGTCAACCAGGTCACGGCCATGAAGCGCATGGTGGACGACTTCCGCGACTACGCCAAGACGCCGCCGGCCAAGCCGGAGGCGCTGGATCTGAATGCGCTGATCGAGGAAATCCTCAACCTCTACCTGGCCGGCGATGGCCGTGACGTCATCCAGGCCCGCCTGGCGCCGGACATGGCCAAGGTCATGGGAGACGCCACCCAGATGCGCCAGGTCATCCATAACCTGCTGCAGAACGCCCAGGATGCGGTGGCCGACGACCAGCCGGACTCGCCCCGCATCGATGTGCTGACCGAACAGATCGAGATCACCGGTGCCGATGGCACCGCCCGGCCGGCGGTGCGGCTGTCCATCACCGATAATGGCCCCGGTTTCTCGCCCAAGATCCTGGCCCGCGCCTTCGAACCCTACGTCACCTCCAAGGCCCGGGGTACCGGTCTGGGGCTGGCAATGGTCAAAAAAATCGTCGAGGAACACGGCGGACGCATCGATATCCAGAATCGTACAGAGGGGAGAGGCGCAAAAATTGTAATTTTGCTGGTAAAGTTAGCACCTATTGAATAAGGCTCAAGATTCGAATGCACCATGCCGGGTTCACCGGCAGTTCATCAAGGCCGGTCCGCCACCGTTGAACCGGCCGGCCCGGAACAAGATCGAAAACTTGGACAATGAACTAGCAGCGAGGAAAGCAGCACATGGCTAACATCCTGGTCGTCGATGACGAAATGGGTATCCGCGAATTGCTCTCAGAGATTCTGGGCGATGAGGGGCATGTCGTGACCACTGCGGAAAATGCGCAGCAGGCACGCGAGCTTCGCCAGGCCGGCGTGCCTGACCTCGTGCTGCTCGATATCTGGATGCCCGACACCGACGGCGTCACGCTCTTGAAGGAGTGGCAGCGCGATGGTCTCCTGACGATGCCGGTGATCATGATGTCCGGCCACGCCACCATCGATACCGCCGTCGAGGCCACCCGCATCGGCGCGCTCAACTTCCTGGAAAAGCCGATCGCGCTGCAGAAGCTGCTCAAGGCCGTGCAGCAGGGCCTGTCGCACAGCCGCGAAGCGGTCCGCCCGGCCAGCTATCGCCCGGCACCGGTGGCAGCGGTCGCCAATGGCGCCGGCGACGGCCTGCATGTCCCCGAACACGTCACCCCGGTGACCGCCTACGCCCCCGCCCTGGGAGGCGAACCGGCGCATCATGGCACACCGGCCGCCGCCGCCCCCTTCGGCCAGGTCGCCGACAATGCCGCCAACATCTCCTTCGACCTGCCGCTGCGCGAGGCCCGCGACGCCTTCGAGCGCGCCTACTTCGAGTACCACCTGGTGCGCGAGAACGGCAGCATGACCCGCGTGGCCGAACGTACCGGCCTGGAACGCACCCACCTCTACCGCAAGCTCAAGCAGCTGGGCGTGGAACCGGGCAAGCTGGCCCGCAAAAATCACTGAACCTGATAGCGCAGCCGCCAGGCTGCCGGCTGGATGAACAACGGGACCCTCTGCGGTCCCGTTGTCTTTTACGCCACCCCTGCGCCGATACGCGGCCAGGATGCAGACTGTGGCCCGATCAGAATTTTCCTGATGTTCTTTTCGGCACAAAAGCGGCATGCTGGTATCACATCAGGGCCAGCCCTGTTGAAAGGCCTGTAGAGGGGCCCGCCCCGGCGCTGAACTTCCCCCGGGCAATGCCATCTACCTTCTGCAGGACAAGCTGGACCGGTGGCCATTGGGCAAAGGCAACAGGAGAGCCATCAAAGTTTTGGGCCCAGGCTGCCGTAACCAGAGACAGGAGCGCAAGCGACGCGGCGCTCCGTCAGGAAGCTGTATCGAAGTAGCCAGAAATGCATCATCAGGCGTGGCCCGGCAGGATGGGCCTTGAAATTTGACGGTGAAGGCGCCACTTCCTTTTCGAAGCAGTATTCCAGCATAAGGAGTCACTATGAACCTGATCTACAACAGCGAGCAATACAGCGTCGTCGAATTCGGTGCGGACAACGACCATGAAGCCCTGCGTTTCGGCGGCTACGAGATCATGGACAAGTCCGGCCAGCGCGAGATCTACATCGACGGTCCGGCCGCCGAGCTGTTCCGCAAGGACGTGCAGGAGCTGATCGCCTCCGAACCCACGATGGACGACATTGACACCTTCCTGAGCCGCTATGACGTGATGATGCGTCATCCCATGACGCTGCACTGAACACGGATGATCTCCACCGCCCCATGACGCCGCGCTCAAGCGCGGCGTTTCTCTTTGTGGTCAGCATCCTGTCGGCGTGACCGGGGCCGCCTCCGTTAGAATGGCGCTTTGCCGTCCGAGCTTGCGTCCCCGTGAATTCCACCCCCATCAGCAGCGCCCAGACAGGCGTGCATGAGCAACTGGCCGAACTGGTCGCCCGCCACGCCGCCCATCCCTTCCGCAAACCCGTCACCGACTACAACCTGCGCGCCTTCGAGGCCAGCATGGCGGCCTGGCGCGCGGCGGGCGAAGCGCCGCTGATCCTCGACACCGGCTGCGGCGTGGGCCTGTCCACGCTGAACCTGGCCACGCAATACCCGGACCACTTCGTCATCGGCATCGACCAGTCAGCCGACCGCCTGGCGCGCAATACCCTCTGGGAAGGGCCGCAGCCGCACAACCTCTGCTTCGTGCGCGCCGACCTGGTCGACTACTGGCGCCTGGCGCTGCAGGCGGGATGGCGCCCGGCACGGCATTACCTGCTCTACCCCAATCCCTGGCCCAAGATCGGCCACCTGGCACGGCGCTGGCAGGGCCATGCGGTGTTTCCCGCCATCGTGGCGCTGGGCGGGCAGATCGAATGCCGCAGCAACTGGCAGATCTATGTCGAGGAATTCGCCGCCGCGCTGCACCAGCTGAGCGGCCTGCCCGTCCAGGCCGAGCCCTGGCTGCCTGAGACGCCCATCACCCCCTTCGAACGCAAGTACCAGGCCTCCGGCCATGCGCTGTGGCGCTGCCGCGCCGATCTCGACACGGTGCGCAGCGCATGAGCCTGTCCGTCATTGCCCTGGTGCTGGCCGCTGCACTCCTGCACGCCTCCTGGAACGCCCTGCTCAAGAGCAGCCATGACCGCCTGGCCTCGCTGTCGCTGATGACCATCGGTGCCGGCCTGGGCGCCATCCCGCTGGTGCTGTGGCGGCCCTGGCCGGATGCCGCCAGCTGGTTCTACATCATCCTTTCGGGTGTACTGCATACCGGCTACAACCTGTTCCTGATCCGTGCCTACCAGATCGGCGACTTCGGCCAGTCCTATCCGATCGCGCGCGGTTCCTCGCCCCTGCTGGTGGCACTGGGGGCGGCGCTGTTCGCCGGCGAGCAACTGGGTGTCCATACGGTGGCAGGCATCCTGCTGGTCTCGGCCGGCATCGTCAGCCTGGCCGACCTGCGCAACCTGGGCCGGCGCGAGCACCTGGCCGGCCCCATGGCGGCCTTTGCCACCGGGGCCTTCATCGCCGCCTATACCGTCACCGACGGCATCGGCGCGCGCCTGGCAGGAGATGCCATGGCCTACGCCGGCTGGCTGTTCGTCACCGACAGCATCCCGCTGGCCCTGATCTACTGGCGCCGGCATGGCCGCTCGCCGGTGGTGCTGAACCAGAAAGAGACCTGGATCGGCCTGGCCGGCGGGGTGATGTCACTGCTAGCCTATGGCATCGTGATCTGGGCCGTGACGCTGGCACCCATGGGCATGGTATCGGCCCTGCGCGAGACCTCGGTGCTGTTTGCGCTGCTGATCGGCGCGCTGTTCCTGGGCGAGAAGCTGACGCTGCGGCGCGTGCTGTCCTGCCTCGTGATCGCAGCGGGTGCGGTGGTGCTGGGCGCGCATCACTGAATGCCCCGATGACACTACATCCCTGAATAATTCGGCCCACCGCCCCCCTCAGGCGCGACCCAGACGATATTCTGGGTCGGGTCCTTGATGTCGCAGGTCTTGCAGTGCACGCAGTTCTGGGCATTGATCTGCAGGCGTTCGCTGTTGTCCTCGTTCCTGACGAACTCATACACCCCCGCCGGACAGTAGCGCGATTCCGGGCCGCCGTACTTGGCCAGGTTGATCTGCACCGGCACGTTCTTGTCCTTGAGCGTGAGGTGGGCGGGTTGGTCTTCGCCGTGGTTAGTGTTGGAGATGAACACCGACGACAGGCGGTCGAAAGTCAGCTTGCCGTCCGGCTTCGGATAGTCGATCGGCGCATAGTTGGCCGCTGGTTTCAGGCACTCATGGTCCGCATGCGTATGACGCAGGGTCCACGGCGCCTTGCCGCCGAAGAGCACCTGGTCGATGCCCACCAGCAGCGTGCCGGTCACCAGACCACGGCTCATCGAGGGCTTGAAGTTGCGGGCCTTGTGCAATTCTTCCTTCAGCCACGACGCTTCGAAGGCAGCCGGATAGGCGGCCAGCTCATCAGACTGGCGGTTCTCGCCCAAGGCCTGGAAGGCGGCATCGGCGGCCATCATGCCGCTCTTGATGGCGGCGTGGCTGCCCTTGATGCGCGAGGCATTGAGGAAGCCCGCATCGCAGCCCAGCAGCGCACCACCCGGGAACACCAGCTTGGGCAGCGATTGCACACCGCCCGCGGTGATGGCGCGGGCGCCGTAAGAGAGGCGCTTGCCGCCTTCGAAGAACTTGCGGATCTCCGGGTGGGTCTTGTAGCGCTGGAATTCCTCGAAGGGCGACAGGTAGGGATTCTCGTAGGCCAGGCCCACCACGTAACCCACTGCGACCTGGTTGTTTTCCAGGTGATACAGGAAGGAGCCGCCATAGGTATCGTTGGCCAACGGCCAGCCGGCGGTGTGGATCACCAGGCCGGGCTGGTGCACCTCGGGCTTCACTTCCCACAGTTCCTTGATGCCGATGGCATAGGTCTGCGGATCACGGCCGGCGTCCAGCTTGTACTTGGCGATCAATTGCTTGCCCAGGTGACCGCGCGCGCCTTCGGCGAAGAAGGTGTACTTGGCGTGCAGTTCCATGCCCAGCTGGAATTCGGGGCCGGGTTCACCTTCCTTGTTGATGCCCATGTTGCCGGTGGCCACGCCCTTGACCGAGCCATCGTCGTTGTAGAGGATCTCGGCGGCGGGGAAGCCGGGGAAGATCTCCACGCCCAGCGCCTCGGCCTGCTGGCCCAGCCAGCGGGTGACGTTGGACAGCGAGATCACGTAGTTGCCGTGATTCTGGAAACAGGCTGGCAGCAGCCAGTTGGGTGTCTTGTAGGCCTTGGTGGCGGAGAGGAAGAGGAAGCGGTCTTCGCTCACCGGGGTGTCCAGCGGCGCGCCTTGCGCCTTCCAGTCGGGGATGAGTTCACTCAGGGCGCGCGGGTCCATGACCGCGCCGGAGAGGATGTGGGCGCCGATTTCACTGCCTTTTTCCAGCACGCAGACCGACAGGTCCGACGACAACTGTTTCAGCCGGATCGCAGCCGCCAGGCCGGCTGGTCCACCACCGACCACCACCACGTCGTACTCCATGGATTCGCGTGGACCATATTGTCCAAGCAACTGCGCCATCTGCATCGCTTACCCCAGTTCCTTGACCAGCGCCGGCACGAGCTCGAAGAGGTCACCGACGATGCCATAGTCGGCCACCGAGAAGATGGGCGCTTCTTCATCCTTGTTGATGGCCACGATGACCTTGGAGTCCTTCATGCCGGCCAGATGCTGGATCGCACCGGAAATGCCGACGGCCAGATAAAGCTCCGGCGCGACCACCTTGCCGGTCTGGCCGATCTGGTAGTCGTTGGGGACATAGCCCGCATCCACCGCCGCCCGCGATGCGCCCAGGGCAGCGTTGAGCTTGTCGGCCAGCGGCCCGAGCAGCGCGGCGTAGTGCTCGCCGGAGCCCAGGCCTCGTCCCCCCGAGACCACGATCCTGGCCGACGCCAGTTCCGGCCGGTCTGTCGGATTGGTCTGTCGCGAGACCACGCGCGAGAGTCCGGCATCGGCCACGACGGTGACTGGCTCGATGAGCGCATGGCCGCCTGTGCAGGCGGCCGCCTCGAAGGCAGTGGCACGCACCGAGATGAGCTTGATCGGATCGGACGACCTGACGGTGGCAATCACATTGCCCGCGTAGATGGGTCGCTCGAAGGTGTCCGCATCCACCACCCGGGTGATCTCGGAAATCTGCGCCACATCCAGCAACGCCGCCACCCGTGGCAAGACGTTCTTGCCGGCCGCCGTCGCCGTGGCCATGACATGGCTAAAGGCGCCGGCCAGCGCCACCGCTTGCGCCGCCAGGTTCTCTGCCAGGCCATCGGCGAAATGCGCTGCGTCCGCTACCAGTACGCGGTCCACACCGGCCACGGCAGCTGCGGCGCGAGCGACCGGCTCGCACTGCTGGCCACAAACCAGCAATGCAATGTCACTGCCGCATTGCCTGGCCGCCGTTACCGCGTGCAGTGTGGCGCTCTTGAGCGATTGGTTGTCGTGTTCGGCGATGATCAGGACTGACATGGACATTTCCTCAAATGACGTTGGCTTCGTTTTTCAGCTTTGCGACCAGCGCGCTGACATCGGGCAGCTTCACGCCGGCCTTGCGAACGGGCGGTTCGGCAAGCTTCAGCGTACTTAGTCGCACGGCCACCTCGACACCCAGCGCCTGCGGCGTGAGCACCTCCAGCGGTTTCTTCTTGGCCTTCATGATGTTGGGCAAGGTGACGTAGCGCGGCTCATTGAGCCGCAGGTCGGTCGTGATCACCGCCGGCAGCTTCAGGGCAATGGACTCCTGGCCGCCATCGACTTCGCGGGTGACGATGATTTCTTCTCCGGCCATTTGCAACTGCGATGCAAAGGTGGCCTGCGGCATTCCCGCCAGGGCCGCCAGCATCTGGCCTGTCTGGTTGCTGTCGTCATCGATGGCTTGCTTGCCGACCACCACCAGGCCGGGCTGCTCCTGGATCAGCACCGCGCGCAACAGCTTGGCCACCGCCAGCGGCTGCAGCTCCTGTGCGCATTCCACCAGGATGCCGCGATCGGCGCCGATGGCCATGGCCGTACGCAAGGTTTCCTGGCAGGCAGCGGGGCCGCAGGAGACCGCCACCACTTCCGTGGCCACGCCGGCTTCCTTCAGACGTACGGCGGCTTCCACGGCGATCTCGTCAAACGGGTTCATGCTCATCTTGACCGCGCCGACATCGACACCGCTGCCATCGGATCTGACCCGCACCTTCACGTTGAAATCGACCACGCGTTTGACTGCGACAAGTATTTTCATGACTTCATCTGCCTCAATAAAAAAGTAACCAGGCCACGCACGGCGCCTCATCAAGCACCGGTATCCGACCTGATCAGATGGAATGGACACGCACCAACACCGCACTGGCATCGTCGTCCAGCGGCAGGCAATGCGGACCGGGGCCCGCGCGATCCCAGGCCAGCTGCCCCTGGGCGACCACGACATCGCCCGACACTTGCCAGCGCCCCGCAAGCGGCAGCAGCGCCCAGGCCGCAACGCTCCCGACCTGGCAAGCCTGTCCGATCACCCGCAGTTCACCGCGCACCAAGGAACGGCGCACCATCAGGTTCAGGAACTGCGTTTGCCCGCTACCAGGCTCACGTTGCGCATACCAGCGCGGCTCCCCCGCGAAGCGGATCGCCTGCAAAGGCCGTGCACAGACTGGCTCCGTGGAACTGCTCGTCAGGCTCACCTCGCCACTACCCAGCAAGAGCGCGTGCCGGTCCATGCCCGGAAGGACCGAAAACTCGCCATCGGCCACGATATTGGCCAGGCTCAGACGCCAGTCGGGCGCGGCGTCATCCCGGGACAGAGCAGCGTGCTCGCTGCCTGCATTGGCCCAGCCACTGGCCAGCGGGCGCGTCGTGCCGCCACCGTTGCGCCAAGGCTCGGGCAACACCTCATCGAGCAGGACGATCTGCATGGCGAGCCCGCCGCTCAGGACACTGCACCCGACCCGTACTTGCCCACCAGCAGCTTGCCGGTGGAGAAGCGTTCGATCGAATAGGGATCCAGCGAGACGTCGGTGGGCAGCCCCAGGGCGCATTGCGCCAGCACCTGTCCGACCGCCGGCGACAGCTTGAAGCCATGACCGGAGAAACCGAATCCGGCGATCAGGCCCTCCACCCCCGGCAACTGCCCCAGCACGGGATTCCAGTCAGGGGTCACGTCATAGACACCGGTCCAGGAAGTCGCCAGGCCCGCCGTCTCATAGCTGGGGAAACGTTGTGCCACCTGCTCGCCGATCTCCACGATGGCATCCAGGGGCACGTCGCCCTGCTCGGTATCGGGCGTCTCCAGGCGCTCGCCGACCACGCCCTCGGACACCAGCATCTGGGTGCCGCCATAACTGCGGCCGTAGAGCATGCCCCGGGAAGCCAGGTCCTTGAAGACCGGCATGGCGAAGGTATAGGCCTGCGGCCCCTCCAGTGCCAGCACCGTATGGCGCTCCGGCCGCACCGGCAGGGTCAGGCCGGTCCAGGCGGCCAGCTCCGGGGTCCAGATGTTTTGCGTGCTGATGACCACGTCGCTGAGGAAACGGCCGGCGCTGGTTTCCACACCGCGCACGCGACCGTTCTCGATGAGCAGGCGCTCCACGCTGACACCCTCTTTCACGGTCACGCCGCGTCGGCGCGCGGCACGCGCAAACGAAGTCGCCACCAGATAGGCGTCGGCAAAACCGGCCTCCGGCTCGAAGCTGATCAGGGCCGCATCATCGAAGCGGGCAATGGGCAGCAGCTCGGCGGCCTGCCTGGCATCCAGATACTGCAAGGCGATGCCCTGCGCCTCCTGGCCCTTGAGCGATGCACGCAGTGGGTCGAGCTTGTCGTCATCGGCAGACCAGATCATGTAGCCGCACTTGACCAGTCCGCAGGACGCCTCTTCATCCTCCACATAGGCAGAGAAATTGTTGAAGGTGTCCCACGACAACTGCGCCAGCGCGACGTTCTCCTGCACCGAATAATGCGTGCGCAGGATGCCGGAGGACTGCGAGGTGGTGCCTTCGCCGACGGTCTTGCGATCCAGCACGAGGACCTTGCGCGCGCCCAGCCGGGCCAGGTGGAAAGCGGTGGAAGTACCAATCACGCCGGCGCCGATCACGATGGCGTCGTAAGCATTCATTGCAGGGTTCATAGCATCCTCTTCAATCAGAATGGCATGCAGTGTCACCTGAAAAAATCGACAAGCGGGGCAGCATTAGACAAACTAATGTTTTGAAGAAGTGGGTATTAACATCACGCTCCGGTACCTGCTTTCGTTCCATGATCACCCCACGCGACCGCAAGAAAAACCACTTCCGGCCGCACGTCTCTTCGGAAAGGATCGTTCCATGCCTGACATGCCATTCGACCTGCACGCCCTCCAGGCTTTCGTCGCCGTCTGCGAAGGTGGCTCCATGATCGAGGCTGCCCGCAAGCTGGGAGTCACGCAAAGCGCCATCAGCCAGCTGATCAAGTCGCTGGAAACCCAGAGCGGCATGGTGCTGCTGGACCGCGAATTCCGCCCGTCCCGCCCCACCGCTGCCGGTCGCCTGTTGATGGAACTGGCGCAAGACCTGCTCGAACATGCGCAGCGCGTCAATGAACGCCTGATCGATGCCTCGCGCTCGGAGGTAGCGCAGATCCGCCTGGGTGGCGTGGATTCCTTCTCGGCCACGCTGGGTCCTATCCTGGTCCAGGCCATCGCCAAAGGAGCCCGGCAGATCTCGCTGTGGTCGGGACTCACCCCCATCCTGTCGGAGCAACTGCAGCGACGCGAGCTGGACCTGGCGGTGTGTACCGAATCGACCGTCAATGACCTGCGCATCGAACAGCGCCTGCTCTTTTCCGAATGCTTCCTGGCGGTGATTCCCAGAAGCGTGGCCGAGCGGCATGCCGATGCCGGCCAGGACTACCAGGCGGCCCTGCAAAGCCTGCCCCTGCTGCGTTACACGCGCCGCTCGGTCATCGGCCAGCAGATCGAGCGCTATCTCCGGCACATCAAGCTGGACGCACCGCGCCGCCTGGAATTCGATGCCACCGATCCGATGCTCAACCTGGTGGCATGGGGCATGGGGTATGCCGTCACCACGCCCTTGTGCCTGTGGCAGTCGCGTCACTGCCTGCCCGATGTGGTGCTGGTGCCGCTGCCGCCCAGCCAGCTGGGTCGCCGCAATTTCTTCCTGCTCTCCCGCGAGGGCGAATGGAACAGCCTGGCCGAAGAGATCTCGGCCCTCACCCGCCAAGCCCTGCAGGACAAGATCGCCCCCGCCATCCGCAAATCGCTACCGGGCCTGCCCAAGGATGCGTTCTCCTGGAAGTAAAGGGCAGCGGCATCTCACCCACCGTTTTTCACCGACAAGGAACTGCATGCAGAGCTCCACCTTCGACTTCCACCAGGGCAGCGCGCCGCTGCTCATCTCCATCCCCCACATGGGGCGCCAGATCACGCCCGGACTGGCCGCCAGGATGACGCCGCAGGCCCGGCTGCTGGCCGATACCGACTGGCATCTGGAGCAGCTGTATGGCTTCGCCAGGACCCTGGGAGCCTCCCTCCTCGGCGCCCGGGTCTCGCGCTACGTGATCGACCTGAACCGCCCGCCCGACAACGCCAGCCTGTATCCCGGCCAGACCACCACGTCCTTGTGCCCGACCGAGACATTTCGTGGCGAGCCGCTCTACCGCCTCGGTGCCGAACCGACAGCAGAAGAAACAAGCCAGCGCCTGCAGGAGGTCTGGCGGCCCTATCACCAGCAGCTGGAGAGCGAGCTGCAGCGCCTGCGGGCGCTGCACGGCTACGTCCTGCTGTGGGATGCACACTCCATCGCCAGTCACCTGCCCCGGCTGTTCGAGGGCAAGCTGCCGGATTTCAATATCGGCACCAACAACGGACAAAGCTGCGCCACGACCGTCGCCGATGCGGTGGCTGACGCGGCAGGACAGGCATGTCCGCCGGCCGGCCATACCTGGGTTGCCAACGGGCGCTTCAAGGGCGGCTACATCACGCGCCACTACGGCCTTCCTGCCAACGGCATCCACGCCGTCCAGATGGAAATGTGCCAGTCACTCTACATGGATGAACACGCTCCCTTCAGCTACCAGCCCGCCCGCGCCGACAAGGCAGCAACGCTGGTACGCCAGATGATCGAAGCCGCCCTGGACGCCCTGCGCGAGCACACCGGAGCCGGGCGCGGCGCATGAGCGTTTTCCGTGCAGCCCGAGCGTGAAATGCACAGCGCCGAGGCGTACACGCACCGCTGCGGCGCAGCTAGATTAGTGCCCAAGATACTTTGTATTAGTTTTTCTTAAGCGGGCCGGGCTGTCGTCATCAATCAGTAATATCGACGCTGTCACGTCACCTGCAGGCGCAGGTCGTCAGCACGACTGACGACCGCCGCAGCGGGAATGGCCGGGCATGGTGGCGATGCAGGCAGGCGGGAGATCTGCGCAGGCCAGACCTGAAGTGATCCACCAAGAGATTCCACATCCAATCTGAAGGAGCAAGCAATGAACCAGAATCGACGCAGGGTCATGAAGCAGATGATCTCGCTGGCCGCCGCCGGCGCTGCCGGCATCCCCCTCGCGGCCAGTGCAGCTACGCCCACCGTGATCAACTATGGCGGCTCGGCCTGGCTTGGCCACTACTCGGCCTACATCGCCATGAAGACCGGCCTGATGGCCAAGTACGGCATCGACCTGCGCTGGCAAGCCTTCTCCACCTCCTCCGCGCGCATGGCCGCGGTGATGGCCGGCAACGTCGACATCGCCGGCACCGGCGTGGTCTCGGCGCTGGCGCTCATGGCCAGCGGGGCCCGGCAATTCCAGCTCATTGCCACTCCCAACAACTTCGGCCGCGCCGAAGGCTTGCTGGTGCGCGAGAACATCAAGGAACTGGCCGACCTCAAGGGCAAGAAGATCGGTGTTACCTATGCCTCCAGCGCCCATGTGCTGCTGCTCGACGTGCTTGCGCAAGCCGGTATCAACGCAGACAAGGACGTGGCCATCATCAACCTGCCGGCGACCGAACTGCTCACCGCCTACAAGGCCAACCAGATCGACGCCGCTGCCGCCTGGACTCCGACCTTCGACCGCATCCGCGCCCTGCCCGCGACCAGGACGCTGTTTGACGACAGCGCCTTCTCTCTCTACAAGAGCTACAAGATGTCCCCAGGTCCCGATGTGCTGCTGACCCGCACCAGCTTCGGCAAGGACAATCCGGGCGCCGTGAAAGCCTTCATGCAGGCCATCTTCGAAGCCAATGCCATGCTCACCAACAAACCCGAGGAGGCGGCGCGCCTGCTGCTGGAGCTGACCTCCCTGTCCATGGAAGAACAGCTCGGCGTCATCAGGCAGACCGAGTGGTTCACGCTGGCCGATCAGAAGGCGCTGATGAGCGACCCGGGCAACTTCGTCGTGGGTCTGCAAAAGCTGGCCGAGATGCTGGTCAAGCTCAAACAGATCGACTCCATGCCGCAAGTGCGCCAATGGGTCAACACTACCTATCTCTGAGGCCCACCTATGGAGAAGAAGAAAGAATGGCTCACCGGCGGGGCGCTGGCTACCCTGTCGGTCGTTTCCCTTGTGGCGTTCCTGCTGCTGTGGGAAGGCATATGCCGGGCCGGCATCGTGGATGCGGTGTTCCTGCCGGCGCCCTCGCAGATCCTCACACGCGCCCTGCGCATGTGGCAGCAGGATACGCTGGTGATCAACATCCTGGCATCGGCCCGGCGCGTGATGGTCGGCTTCCTGGCGGCGGTGCTGGTTTCCATTCCGCTGGGGATCATGCTGGGTACATCGAAGATTGCCCGTGCGGTCTTCGATCCCATCCTGTCCTTCCTGCGGCCCCTGCCCTCGATGAGCTGGATTCCATTGACGCTGCTGTGGTTCGGTATCACCGAGACGCAGAAATACAGCATCGTGTTCATGGGCGCGGTGACCCCTGCCCTGCTGTATGTGATCGAAGCCACCCAGGGCGTTGATCCGCTGCTCATCCGCGCCGCGCGCAACCTGGGAGCCAACCGCTGGCAGGTGATGCGTGAAGTGATCCTGCCGGGCTGCATGCCGCAGATCCTCTCGGGCATGAAGGTGATCCTCGGGCTGTCGTGGACCTGCGTGATCTCGGCCGAGCTGGTCGCGGCCAAGGAGGGCCTGGGCTTCATGATCATGAACGGCAAGGAATTCTTCCAGACCGATACCGTGGTGCTGGGCATGGTGCTCATCAGCTTTACCGTCCTCATCACCGATATCGTCTTCCGACTGATTCAAAGGAGTGTGCTGTCATGGCAGAAATGAAGACCCCACCCAAGGCCGGGCCGATGATCGAATTCCGCGGCACGGGCAAATCCTTCGGCAGTCTGAAGGTCCTGGAAAGGCTCGATCTGCAGGTGGTCCAGGGAGAATTCCTGGTGCTGCTGGGTGCCTCGGGCTGTGGCAAGTCGACCATGCTCAACCTGGTCTCCGGCTTCGAACGTCCTACTACCGGCAGCGTCTGGGTCAATGGCCGGGAGGTCAAGGATGTCGATCCGGCCTGTGGCATGGTGTTCCAGCAGTACGCCCTGTTCCCCTGGAAGACCGTGCGCGAGAACGTCGAGTTCGGCCTCAAGATGCGGGGCGTATCACGGAGCGAACGCGCCCGGGTTGCGCAGCATTACATCGAGATGGTCGGGCTGAAGGGCTTCGAGGACAGTTTCCCCAGCAAGCTTTCCGGCGGCATGAAGCAACGTGTCTCGATTGCGCGGGTACTGGCCAACGACCCGGATGTGATGCTCTTCGACGAACCCTTCGCCGCACTCGACGCCATGACCCGCCAGGTGTTGCAGGAGCAATTGCTGCAGATCTACGAAAAGAGCGGCAAGACCATCATCTTCATCACGCACTCCATCGATGAAGCGCTGATGCTGTCCACGCGCATGGTTGTCATGGGCGCCAAGCCCGGACGGGTGGTCCAGGACATCCACAATGACCTGCCGCATCCGCGCACGGCCGAAGTCCAGCTGTCGTCCCGCTATATCGAACTGAAGCGCTCGATCTGGGAGACCGTGCAGGTGGAGGTGATGAAAGGGCTGGAGGGCGTCAAGTAAGACAATTGCGGACACGGGGTGTGCATGCTCCGCTGGCTTCAATCACGCAAGCCAGCGGGCAGCTTGAACATACCTCGGTACTGCTTACAGCACCTTGCGCAGGAAGTCGCGCGTGCGTTCATGATGCGGATCGCCCAGCACCTGCTGCGGCGGTCCTTCTTCCATGATCACCCCCTGGTCGATGAAGAAGACGCGATCCGAGACTTCGCGGGCAAAGCCCATCTCGTGGGTGACCACCACCATGGTCATGCCCTCCTCGGCCAGCTGCTTCATCACCGTCAGCACTTCGCCCACCAGCTCGGGGTCCAGCGCCGAGGTCGGTTCGTCGAAGAGCATCACCTTGGGCTCCATCGCCAGCGCGCGGGCGATCGCCACGCGCTGCTGCTGGCCACCGGAGAGCTGGTTGGGGAAGGCGTCGATCTTCTCCAGCAGGCCCACCTTCTGCAGCAGCTTCTCTGCCACCAGCACGGCCTCGCGGCGCGACATCTTCTTGACCTGCATGGGTGCCATGATCAGGTTTTCCAGCACGGTCATGTGCGGGAACAGGTTGAAGCGCTGGAACACCATGCCCAGGCCGGCGCGCAGGGCGTTGAGATCGACCTTGGGGTCATTGAGCTGGACGCCCTCGATGAAGACCTCGCCATCGCTGACTTCTTCCAGGCCATTCAGGCAGCGCAGGAAGGTGCTCTTGCCCGAACCCGACGGGCCGATCACGCACACCACTTCGCGTGCCTTGATCTCGCAATCGATGCCACGCAGGATATGCGCCTGGCCGAAGCGTTTTTGGAGCTGATTGACCTTGATCATCGTGCTCATCGTGCATCCCCCTTGCCGTAACGGGCTTCCAGATGGCGCACCAGCGCCGACAACAACAGGGTAATGACCCAGTAGATCACCGAGATGGTCAGGTAGGGCTCCCAGTAGCGGGCATAGGCGCCCGACACGGTACGCGCCGCATAGGCCAGCTCGGCCAGGCCGATGGCCGAGGCCAGCGAGGAATCCTTGACGATGGCAATGGCATTGTTGCCCAGCGGCGGCAGCATGCGGCGGAAGGCCTGCGGCAGCACCACCTTGCGCAGGGTCGCCATGTAGGTCATGCCCAGCGAACGCGAGGCTTCGGTCTGGCCACGGTCGATGGACTGGATACCGGCGCGGAAGATCTCCGACACATAGGCACCCGAGTTGAGCGTGATGGCCAGCACGGCCGAGGCGAAGGCGCCATAGTGCGAGCGGATCTCGCGCGCCAGGTCACCCGAGAGGATCAGGCCGCCGCTGGGATTGATCAGCATCGGCATCAACGCGAAGTGGATCAGCAGGATCTGCACGAACAGCGGCGTGCCGCGCAGGAAGCTGACATAGAAACGGATCGGCCACTGCACGCAGTAGCACAGGAAATATTTCCAGAAACCGTGGCGAGCCTCGGCCAGTCGGCCGACGCCCAGCACCAGGCCCCAGCAGGTTCCGGCGATCACGCAGATGATCGCGGCCTTGAGGGTCATCCAGGTGCCTTCGACGAACAGGGGCAAATATTCGCCGATGATTTCCCATTGGAAGAAGGAATTCATGAAGAGGTCCGGGTAAGCAGTGAGGCTGGCGCCCTGCGCGAGTTGTGAGCGGCGGGCGGCAGCCGGGAGGAAGGACGGCGCAATGGCGATGCCAGTGCGCCGGTGACGTCGATTACTTCAGCGGCAGGGTCGGTACTTCACCATCGAACCAGGTCTTGTAGATCTTGGCATAGGTGCCGTCGGCGACGATCTGCTTCAGGCCGGCGTTGATCTTGTCCAGCAGTTCCTTGTTGCCCTTCTTGACGGCGATGCCGAAATACTGGCGCACGAACTTGTTGTCGCCCACCACCTTGAACTGCTTCTCGGGATGGTTCTTGATGTAGAACTTGATGACGCCCACGTCACCCACGGCGGCATCGACGCCACCGCGATACAGTTCTTCCAGCATCAGCACGGTGTTGTCGAAACGGTGGATGGCGGTGCTGGCCTTGCCCAGTTCTTCGGAGACCACGATGTCGCCGGCGGTGGAATTGACCACGGCCACTTGCGACTTCTTCAGGTCGGCCAGCGAGGTGATCTTGGCGTCGCCGCTGGTGATGATGACTTGTTCAGCCGGGAAGTAAGGCAGCGAGAAATCCACCATCTGCGAACGCTTGTCGGTGATGGTGATGCCCGAGACGATGATGTCGCGGTCACCCTGGCCGAGGGTGGCGAAGATGCCTTCCCAGGGCGTGCTCACCAGCTGGATCTTGAAGTTGGATGCCTTGGAGATGGCCTTGATCAGGTCGATGTCGAAGCCCACCAGCTCCTTCTTCGGGGTTTCGAATTCGAAGGGGCGATAGGTGCCACCGGCGCCCACGACGTAGGTCTGGTCAGCGGCCAGCGCGCCGCCGGCGGCACAGGACATGGCCAGCACGCTGGCGGCGACGGTCAGGATTCTCTTGAGCGACATGATGTGATCTTTCTGTAGGCGATGGAGTGGTCGGGCGGCCAGCAAGGCGACTTTTGCCCTCATGCAACCCCGGTTGAGGACCGATTCCTGGCGTGCGGGAAAGCGCATGAGCGCGCGCCCGTCTCGCCCGCCAGTAGCGGAAAACCCTGAATAATCCGGCATTCGCCGGATTCCTTCAACTGCAAATTACAGCTCCTAGCGAATCAGCGTCGATTTGCCGAACAGGCTTTCCACCAGGTCCACCACCAGTTCGGCGGTCTGGTTGCGCACATCACAGGCGGGATTGAGTTCCATCACCTCCAGCGAGGCCAGGCGCCCGGTGTCGGCGATCATTTCCATGCACAGCTGCGCCTCGCGATAGGTGGGTCCGCCCGGCACCGCCGTGCCCACCCCGGGGGCCAGCGCGGAGTCGAGGAAATCCACATCGAAACTCACATGCAAGTGGGTCTGCGGCCCGACCCCCGAGAGCGCCTGCTCCATGGTCAGGCGCATGCCGTGTTCGTCGATGTGACGCATGTCGTAGACGCGCACGCCCAGCTCGCGCAGGTGACGCTTCTCTTCGCGGTCGACGCTGCGAATGCCGATCTGGCAGATCTGCTGCGGCAGCAGGGCCGGCACCTGCCCGCCGATGCCGGCCAGCGCCTGCGGCCCCACGCCCAGCAGGCAGGCCACCGGCATGCCGTGGATGTTGCCGGTGGGCGAGGAGGCATCGGTGTTGGCATCGGCATGGGCATCCAGCCACAGTACGCGCAACTCCTTGCCCTGCTGGCGGCAATGCTGCGCCACTGCGGCAATCGAGCCGATCGCCAGGGCATGGTCACCGCCCATCAGCAAGGGCAGCTCTTCCTGCCGCAAGGCATCGCCCACGGCCGCGAAGACCGTCTGGTTCCATTGCACGACCTGGTCCAGGTGACGCAAACCCTGCACCGGCGGCAATTGCGGATTGGGTGGCCCGGCCAGGTCGCCGCTGTCGCGCACCTCCAGCCCCAGCTGCGCCAGGGCGCGGCCGAGGTCGGCCACGCGCAGCGCCGCCGGGCCCATCGAGGCGCCACGGCGGCTGGCGCCGACATCGGTGGGCGCGCCCATCAATCTGATCTTGTTCATGCGTTTGCCTGTTCCTTCCATGCGCCGGGCGACACCGCCAGGCCGTAGAGATTCTTGGGATCATCGAGCTGCGGGACCAGGTCGATCTCGCGGGTGAAGCGCGCATCGACCTGTTCATCAAGGTAGCGCAGCGCCGAGAAATCCTCCAGCGCGAAACCGACCGAATCGAATACCGTCACCTCGGCGGCATCGCCCCGTCCGCTGGCCTGCCCGGCCAGCACCTGCCACAGCTCGGTGACGGCGAAGTCGGCCGGCATCTGCTGCAGCTCGCCCTCGATGCGCGATTGTGGCTCGAATTCCACCACCACGCGCGCGGCCTCCATGACGCCGCGATGCAATTCGGTCTTGCCCGGGCAATCGCCGCCGACCGCATTGAGGTGCATGCCCGGCGCCAGCATGTCAGGCGTGATGATGACGGCACGGCGCTTGTCGGCCGTCACGGTGGTGACGATGTCAGCCCCCTTGACCGCCGCGGCCACGCTGGCCGCGCGCACCAGCCGCAGGCGCGGATAGCCGCGCAGGTTGCGCACCAGCTTGTCGGTGGCGGCCGGATCGGTATCGAACAGGCGGATTTCCTCGATGCCCAGCAGCGTATGGAAGGCGATGGCCTGGAACTCACCCTGGGCGCCATTGCCGATGAGCGCCATCACGCGGCTGTCAGGCCGCGCCATGTGGCTGGCCGCCAGCACCGAGGTGGCGGCGGTGCGCAAGGCGGTGGTCACGGTCAGTTCGCTCAGCAGGCGTGGATAGCCGTTGTCCACATTGGCCAGCACACCGAAGGCGGTCACCGTCAGCAGACCCTGCGCGGTATTGGCAGGGTGGCCATTGACGTACTTGAAGGAATACAGCTTGCCATCCGAGATCGGCATCAGCTCGATCACCCCCAGGGGCGAATGGCTGGCCACGCGCGCCGTCTTGTCGAACTGCGGCCAGCGCAGGTAGTCGTCACGGATGGTTTGCTTGAGCTGGCCCAGGATGGTGGGCAGGGATTGGCTGGCAATGAAGGCCTGGATGTCGTGGGTGCCGATGTACTTGACCATGATGCGTCGGCCACGCGACTGGCCGCCTCTGCTGTCGTGATGGATGAAATCTTATCCACATTGGCGAGAAATTAGCTTTCGTTTTCGCTCATGATTTGCCATGATCATGAAACTTTATTTCATCAACGGGGAGCATCATGGACAAGATCGACGTCAGGATCCTGGAATTGCTGCAGCAGGACGGCCAGATGAGCAATGTCGACCTGGCCGAGCGCGTCCACCTGTCGCCGCCGCAATGCATGCGGCGCGTGCGCGCGCTGGAGGAACAGGGTGTCATCCGCCGCTATGCCGCCCTGGTGGCGCCCGGTGAAGTGGGCCTGAACGTCACCGCCTTCGTCTCGCTGTCGCTGGACCGGGCGCAGTTCAAGCGGGTGCGCGAGGTCGAGAAGGTGATCAAGGCCTTTCCCGAGATCATCGAGTGCCACACCATCTCGGGCGACTTCGACTACCTGTTGAAGGTGGTCTCGCAAGACCTCAAGAGCCTGTCCCACTTCCTCACCGACCGGCTCATGCAGGTACCGGGCGTGGCCGGGCTGCGCTCGATGATCTGCCTGGAAGAGGTCAAGCCAAGTTCGCCGCTGCCGATCTCGCTGGAATGAAAAAGGGCCGCCTCGATGGCGGCCCCTTGCGCTCAGGCATGCGTGGGCAAGCCCGCAGGACGGTCAGATCTCGACCTTGGTCCCCAGCTCCACCACCCGGTTGGCCGGGATGTGGAAGAAGTCCGAAGGCTTGGCGCCGTTCTGGTACATCCAGGCGAACAGGCGCTCGCGCCACAGCGACATGCCCAGGAGCTTGCTGGGCACCACCGTATCGCGGGCCAGGAAGAAGGACGTATCCATCAGGTCGAAGTGGTGGCCGAACTGCTGCTCGGTCAGGTCCATGACCTTCTGCACTTCCGGCGTTTCCTTGAAGCCGAAGGCCGCGCGCAGCAGGTAGGTATTGCCACCCAGTTCCTTCATGGTCAGGCGCTCGCTGTCGGCCACGTAAGGCACGTCCCAGATGCTGATCTTCAGGAAGAACACGCGCTCATGCAGGATGCGGTTGTGCTTCAGGTTGTGCAGCAGCGCCACCGGCACGGTGTCGATGTTGCCGGTCATGAACACGGCCGTGCCGCCCACGCGATGCGGCGGATGCGCCAGCAGGCCTTCGATGAAGGGTTCCAGCGGGATGCCGTCATCCTTGACACGCATGCGCAGCAGCATGCGACCCGAGTACCAGGTCATCAGCAGGAAGAAGGCCGCGCCACCGATGACCAGCGGGAACCAGCCCCCCTCGGTGAGCTTCAACAGGTTGGCCGCGAAGAAGGCCACATCCACCACCATGAAGCAGCCGGTGGCCACGACCACGGCCGGCATGCGCCACTTCCAGATATGCCGCATCACCACGCCAGCCAGCATGGTGGTGATGACCATGGTGGTGGTCACCGCCACGCCGTAGGCGGCGGCCAGGTTGTCGGATTTCTTGAAGGCCAGCACCACGGCCACCACCAGCAGCAGCAGCATCCAGTTGATCAGGGGAATGTAGATCTGGCCCTGCTCATCCTCGGAGGTATGCAGGATGCGCATGCGCGGCACGAAGCCCAGCAGGATGGCCTGGCTGGTCAGCGAGAAGGCGCCCGAGATCACCGCCTGCGAGGCAATCACGGTCGCCAGCGTCGACAGCACCACCATGGGCAGCACCAGTGGTTCGGGGACCATCAGGTAGAACGGATTCTGGATCGCCTGGGGGTGCGCAATCAGGTTGGCGCCCTGGCCGAAGTAGTTGATCAGCAGCGACGGCATCACCGTGAAGATCCACGCGTAGCGGATCGGCTTGATGCCGAAGTGACCCATGTCGGCATACAGAGCCTCGGCCCCGGTCAGCACCAGCACCACCGAACCCAGCACGATGAAGGCCTGCAGCGAATGCTCGGCCATGAAGCGTGCGGCATAGTAGGGATTGATGGCCACCAGCACTTCCGGCGCCTTGGTGATGTTGTACAGGCCCAGCAAGGCCAGCGACAGGAACCAGACGAACATCACCGGTCCGAAGAAGCGTCCCACCACGCTGGTGCCATGACGCTGGATCAGGAACAGCACCACCACGATCACCAGCGTCAGGGGAATGACCACATGCGCCGTCGATGGCGCGGCGATCTCCAGCCCCTCCACCGCCGAGAGCACCGAGATGGCCGGCGTGATGACCACGTCACCATAGAACATGCAGGCGCCGAACACGCCCAGCATCATCAACAGCTTGGCGCGCGGCGAGCCCGAGGTCGCCGCCCGTAGCGACAGCGCCATCAGCGCCAGCACACCACCTTCGCCGTTGTTGTCGGCGCGCAGCACGAACATCACGTACTTGATGGTCACCACGATGGTGATGGCCCAGAACAGCATGGAAATGATGCCCAGCACTGCCCCGGGAGAAAAGGCGATGCCGTGGTCGGGACTGAAACATTCCTTCAGTGCATACAGCGGACTGGTACCGATGTCGCCGAACACGACGCCCAGCGCGGCCAGGGTAATGAGGTGAAATCGCTGCGAACGTAAGGAAAGATTTGGATTGGTGTGAGATGAACTCATCTGGCTCCCTTTGCTTCTTCAAATTGTCGCCGGCGGGTCTGACATTGACAGCGCATTGGGCCATCGTCAGACGTGGCCGGCCATCCACCCGGGCAGGACGCGTACTTTATCGCACTCTACCTGCGACAGGCTCAAAATGCCTCACGGTGCTGCAAGTCGTTGCGCGCCAGCCTCTTGCACGACGCCGAAAACTTGACAGCGCAATAATGTCCGAGGTTCGGAATTGCACTGCACCAATTTCCCCGTTTCCGGCCAGAATCCCCGCCACGCCTGCTCTGTCGGGCTATACCAGGGCCGCATATGGATATGCGGTAATCGAGTTTTTCTTTCTCTCCTGCCCTTTATATACTCCGAACGAATAAAGAACCGCGTTTTCCCATCATGACGGTTCTAAGCCATCGCCGCCGGTTTCGCCGGCCAGCCATCCACCGACACAGGACATCATGACCACTCCCCTCCCCTCCACGGGACGCCTGCGGCGTCTGTTCAATTTCAGCCTTGCCGGCGGCCTGGCCGTGTCGCTGCTGGGCGCACCGCTGATGGCGCGCGCCGAGGGCCAGCTGCGCATTGCCGAGCAGTTCGGCATCGTCTACCTGCTGCTCAATGTGGCGCAGGACCAGCAACTGATCGAGAAGCATGGCAAGGCGGCCGGTGTCGATATCAAGGTGGAGTGGCTCAAGCTCTCCGGCGGCTCGGCCGTCAACGATGCGCTGCTGTCGGGCTCGGTCGATATCGCCGGCGCCGGCGTGGGGCCGCTGCTGACCATCTGGGACCGCACCCATGGCCGCCAGAACGTGCGCGGCGTGGCCTCTCTGGGCAACTTCCCCTACTACCTGGTGAGCAACAATCCCAAGGTCAGGACGATCGCCGACTTCAGCGACAAGGATCGCATCGCCCTGCCCGCCGTGGGCGTCTCGGTGCAATCGCGCGTGCTGCAGTATGCCTCGGCCAAGCTGTGGGGGGATGCGCAGTACAACAAACTGGACAAGATCAGCATCGCCGTACCGCATCCGGATGCCACCGCTGCCATCATCAGCGGCGGCACCGAGATCACCGGCCACTTCGGCAATCCGCCCTTCCAGGAACAGGAACTGGCGGGCAACCCCAACGCCCATATCGTGCTGAAGTCCTACGACGTACTCGGTGGCCCCTCCTCGGCCACGGTGCTCTACGCCACCGAGAAATTCCGCCGCGACAATCCCAAGACCTACGGCGCCTTCCTCGGCGCCCTCGATGAAGCCGCCAGATACATCACGGCCAATCCCGAGAAGGCGGCCGACATCTATCTCAAGGTCAACAAGGGCAATACCGACCGCAAGCTGCTGCTGCAGATCATCAGGAATCCGGAAGTGCAATTCAAGATCGCGCCGCAGAACACCTACGGCCTGGCCGAGTTCATGCACCGCGTGGGCGCCATCAAGAACAAGCCGGCATCGGTGAAGGATTACTTCTTCGATGACGCACACATCCAGGGAGGCAGCTGAGATGCGCCCGTCATTGCTATCGCGTAAATTGTTTCCGGCCCTGCTGGCCGGCGTGCTCGCCATCGGACTGTCGGCCCAGGCCCATGCCGAGGGCAGCATCCGCATCGCCCAGCAGTTCGGCATCGGCTACCTGATCCTGGACGTGGTGCAGGACCAGAAGCTGATCGAGAAATACGGCAAGCAGGAAGGCATCGATATCAAGGTCGAGTGGACCAGCCTGTCGGGCTCCACCGGCATGAACGAGGCCCTGCTGGCCGGCGCCCTGGACGTGGTCTCGGCCGGCGCGCCACCGGCCCTGGTGCTGTGGGACCGTACCCGCGGTCGCCAGAACGTCAAGGCCATCGCCTCGCTGGGCTCCATGCCCAACTACCTGCTGAGCAACAATCCCGACGTCAAGACCCTCAAGGACTTCAGCGACAAGGACCGCATCGCCGTGCCGGCCGCCGGCGTCGGCTTCCAGTCGCGCACCCTGCAGATCGAGACCGCCAGGCTCTATGGCAAGGCCGACTACAAGCGCTTCGACAGCATCTCGGTGAGCCTCTCGCATCCCGATGCGACGGCGGCCCTGATCGCCGGTGGTTCGGAAATCAACGCGCACTTCTCCAGCCCGCCCTTCCAGTACCAGGCGCTGGAACACAAGAACGTGCACAAGGTGCTGAGCTCCTACGACATCATGGGGGGCCCGGCCAGCTTCAATTTCCTCTACACCACGCAGAAATTCCACGACGACAATCCCAAGACCTATCGCGCCTTCTACAAGGCGCTGGTGGAAGCGGCCGATTTCATCCGCAACAACAAGGCCAAGGCCGCCGATACCTTCATCCGCGTGCAGAAGTCCAAGCTGGCGCCGGCATTCGTGCGGCGCATCGTGGAAGACCCGGAAATCAACTTCACCGTCTCTCCCGAGCGCAGTTACGTCTACGCCGAGAAACTCCACGAACTGGGCGTGCTGAAGAACCGCGCCAGCTCCTGGAAAGACTATTTCTTCGAGGAAGCCTATGCACAACCCGGCAGCTGAAACCGCCAGCGTGAGCGCGGCCGCAGCCCACCTACCGCTGTTGCAGGTGGATCGCGTGAGCCTGCAATACCGCAGTGCCACTGCCGTGGTGCAGGCCACGCATGAGGTCAGTTTCGACGTCCATCCGGCCGACCGCTTCGTGCTGCTGGGCCCCTCGGGCTGTGGCAAGTCCAGCCTGCTGAAATCGGTAGCGGGCTTCCTGCCGCCGGCCGCGGGCGAGATCCGGCTGGACGGCCAGGCGGTGCACCAGCCGGGGCCGGACCGCATCGTGGTGTTCCAGGAGTTCGACCAGTTGCCGCCCTGGAAGACGGTGCTGCAGAACGTGATGTTCCCGCTCTTGGCCTCGCGCACGCTGGGCAAGCGCGAGGCCGCCGAGCGCGCCCGCCACTATCTGGACAAGGTCGGCCTGGCGCGCTTTGCGGATGCCTATCCGCATACGCTGTCGGGCGGCATGAAGGCGCGCGTAGCCATCGCCCGCGCGCTGGCCATGCAACCCAAGATGCTGTTGATGGATGAGCCCTTCGCCGCGCTCGATGCGCTGACCCGCCGCAAGATGCAGGAGGAATTGCTGGCCCTCTGGGAAGAGGTGCGCTTCACCCTGCTCTTCGTGACCCACTCCATCGAGGAAGCGCTGGTGGTCGGCAACCGCATCCTGCTGCTCTCGCCCCATCCGGGTCGGGTGCGCGCCGAGATCAACAGCCACCAGTACGACCTCGGCAGCCTGGGCGGCGCGGGCTTCCAGCAGACCGCGCAACGCATCCACCGCCTGCTGTTCGAGGAAGGCAGTGGCAACCCCACGCCCACTACCGAAGACGCCATCCATTTCGGCGATGTCCGTTTTTCCTATTGAGGATTGAGCAATGAGTCACCCCCTGCCGCAGACGCCGCCGATCCGCGACGAATACGAAATCCCGCTGGCACCCCTGCCCGGCCTGGTGCTGCAACGACAGTTCTCGCTGGCGCAACGCATCTGGCAACAGGGCTGGGTGCGCAAGGGCGCCATCCTGATCCTGCTGGCCCTGGTGTGGGAAATCATCGCCCGATGGCAAGACAATGACCTGCTCCTGCCGACCTTCCTGCAGACGGCCCAGGCCTTTCTCGATGGACTGCGCAGCGGCGAGTTGTTCGGCAAGACCTGGCTGTCGCTGCAGGTGCTCCTGAAAGCCTACGTGCTGGGTATCGTGGCGGCCTTCGTGCTGACCACGCTGGCGGTGTCCACCCAGTTCGGTCGCGACCTGCTGGGTACGCTGACCTCGATGTTCAATCCGCTGCCGGCCATTGCGCTCCTGCCCATTGCGCTGCTGTGGTTCGGCCTGGGCGAAGGCAGCCTGATCTTCGTGCTGGTGCATTCGGTGCTGTGGGCACTGGCGGTCAATACCTATGCGGGCTTCCTGGGGGTATCGGAGACCTTGCGCATGGCCGGTCGCAACTATGGCCTGCGCGGCCTGGGCTTCGTGCTGCAGGTACTGGTGCCGGCAGCCCTGCCCTCGATCCTGGCGGGCCTGCGCATCGGCTGGGCGTTCGCCTGGCGCACGCTGATCGCGGCCGAACTGGTGTTCGGCGCCACCAGCGGCAAGGGCGGCCTGGGCTGGTACATCTTCCAGAACCGCAACGAGCTCTACACCGACAAGGTCTTCGCGGGCCTGGCGATGGTCATCATCATCGGCTTGCTGGTGGAAAACCTGGTCTTCAATACGCTGGAACGGGTGACAGTGAAGAAGTGGGGCATGCAGCGCTGATGCCTGCCGTGCCGCGTGTGATCCGGGCGCTTACAGCAACGACAGCTGGTTGGGATCCTCGCGGCGCCGATGCTGCGCCTTGCGGCGCGGATCGATGACCTGGCCGGCATCGCGGCCCTCGGTGGAAATGCCCTCGATGGCCAGCAGCAGCTTCTTGACGTGCAGGCCACCGGCGAAGCCGGTCAGCTCGCCGCCCGAACCGATGACGCGATGGCAGGGCGCGATGATGGAAATGGGATTGCGGCCATTGGCCGCGCCCACGGCGCGCACGGCTTTTTCGTTGCCGAGCTGGCGCGCGATATCGAGGTAGGTGCGGGTCTGTCCATAGGGAATCTCCAGCAGTGCGGACCAGACCTGGCGCTGGAATTCGGTACCGTCGAAGTGCAGCGGAATATCAAAGCTGTCGCGCTCGCCGGCGAAGTATTCACGCAACTGCTGCTCGGTCTCCAGCAGCACGGTGCGATCCTCGTCCTCGACCATCTCGCCCAGGCGCACGCGGGTCGCGTCATCGTCTTCCCACAGGATCGCCGCCAGATGGTCGCCACGGGCCACCAGTTTCAGCAGACCCGCAGGGGAGGCCATCAGCTTGTACGCATATTCCATTTGCCACTCTTTTCTTGCATCGAAGCGGGTGATTCTACTGCCTCAGCCAGGAAGATGGTCAAGGCTTCCAAAGAAAGTTCGAGGCCGGAAGAGATGCAATGATATATGATATGTATATCATCCATCATCATGGAGCCAGCGCAATGAGCCGCATCCTGATCGACATTCCCGAGGTACAACTGGCGGAGCTGACGCAGCTTGTCGAGCATCAGCAGCGTCCCCGTGCGATGCTCATCCGCGAAGCCATCGCCGCCTACATCCTCCAGCACAAACTGGAGCAGGGGGCCGAGCCATTCGGGCTGTGGAAGAAGAAAAAACCCGATGGGCTGGCTTACCAGAAGGAGCTGCGCGCCGAATGGTAAAGGCACTCTTCGATACCAACATCCTGGTCGACTATCTCAACGGTATTGCCGCCGCCAGGAAGGAACTGGCACGCTACGAAGAGCGCTACATCAGCATCATCACCTGGATGGAGGTCATGGTCGGTACCTCGGAAGAGGATGAAGAGACCATCCGCGCCTGGCTGTCCTCCTTCCACGTCGTCGAGCTGGACACGGCCCTGGCCGAACGTGCTGTCCAGCTGCGCAAGCGCCGCCGCATCCGCTTGCCTGACGCCATCGTCTGGGCCAGTGCGCAAGTCCATTCGCTGCTGCTGGTGTCGCGCAATACCAAGGATTTCCCGGCCGACGACCCCGGGGTGCGGGTTCCCTACAAGGTGTAGAGGCCACGCAAGCCCCGCTCACCATCGACAATGAAACAGGGCGCCGCTCTCCCGCCGGCGCCCTGTGGTTTTTCGTGTCGCTGCCTGTTTTTCTGTCTCGGATTTTCTCGGATTTTCCCGGTTCTTGTCGGTCGTTTCCGGTCAGAGCGTCAATACCGAACGCCCACTCTCGTTGATCGCGTCATAGACCCGGGTGCATACCCGGCACACCAGATGGCTGCGCTTGACATGACGATGCCGCAGCACCAGCTGCAAGGCCACGCCATCGCAATGCGGGCAAGCCTCGCGCATGGGGCCGATCGGTACCACGTCAGCGGCCAGATAACCATTGGGGGTCATGATGCCGTCGATGACTTCGCGCGGATCAAGTTCTACCAGTTTCAACATCAACGGCGAGGTGCGCTGCTCGTAACGGGGACGCGCACGCTCCCCGGTGGTGGGTACTGCAAAGGGCGGTAACGAGGATGGCCTGACATCCGGGTGCCGGGTGGCGATGCTCATTTGTATCTCCTTGATGAGAACGGCTGAGGCTGATCGGACCTGCATGAGGGAGAAGGCCGCAAAACGGCACTTCCGGGTGCCGCATTCCACGTTGGCAAGAGATTCAGGCGGCGGGGCGGCGAGATTTCACTTTAGACGGCAGGCGGGGTGAGTTCAATGGTGATAATCAAAGATTTTTCTATTGTCGATTCTACAATCCCGGCCCATTCCGGCATCAGTCGAAAAGCGCGTGCAGGGCAGCAAAATTTGCATGAATCGACATCCGGAGGCCAGCAATATCGATTTTGCTGCATCTTCTTTCCGGATCTGCATGATCCGCTACAAAACAGTGCATAGGCTCTACAATCGCTGCATGACGACACTCAACGATATCGAAGCAGCTGCACAGCGGCTGCAAGGCCAGATCCTGGAGACGCCCTGCGTGGAATCGCGCACGCTCTCGCAGATCGTCGGCGCCCAGGTCTTCCTCAAGTTCGAGAACCTGCAATTCACCGCCTCCTTCAAGGAGCGCGGCGCCTGCAACAAGATGGCCGATGTGGCCGCCAGCGGCAACGCCACGCGCGGCGTGGTGGCCATGTCGGCCGGCAACCATGCCCAGGGCGTGGCCTATCATGCGCAACGGCTGGGCTTGCCGGCCACCATCGTCATGCCGCGTTTCACGCCGGGTGTGAAGATCGAACGCACGCGCGGCTTCGGCGCCAATGTGGTGCTCTTCGGCGATACGCTCGAAGCCGCCCGCGCCCATGCCTATGAACTGGCCGAGAAGGAAGGGCTGACCTTCGTCCATCCCTACGACGATGAAGCCATCATCGCCGGACAGGGTACGGTCGCGCTGGAAATGCTCAAGGCCGTGCCCGACCTGGATTGCCTGGTGGTCGCCATCGGTGGTGGTGGCCTGCTGGCCGGGATGGCCGTGGCCGCACGCGCCATCAAGCCCGAGATCGAGATCGTGGGGGTGCAGACGCGACGCTTTCCGACCATGGTCAACGCGGTCAAGGGAACCGACCATCCGGTCGGCACCAGCACCATTGCCGAAGGGATTGCCGTGGGCACACCCGGCACGCTCACGCGCGCCATCATCGCGCGCGAAGCCAATGAGTTGCTGCTGGTCGATGAGGGCGATATCGAACAGGCCGTGCTGATGCTGCTGGAGATCGAGAAGACCCTGGTCGAGGGTGCCGGCGCGGCCGGACTGGCGGCGCTGGTGCGCTACCCGGATCGTTTCCGTGGCAAGCGCGTGGGACTGGTGCTGTCAGGCGGCAATATCGATCCGCTGCTGCTGACGGCCATCATCGAGCGCGGCATGGTGCGCGCCGGTCGTCTGGCGCGGGTCAAGGTCAGTTCCCGGGATGTGCCAGGGACGCTGGCCAAGATCACCGGCATCGTCGCCGAGGCCGGCGCCAATATCGATGAGGTGCATCACCAGCGCGCCTTCACGCTGCTGGCAGCACAGAACGTGGATATCGAACTGGTCCTGCAGACGCGTGGCCGTCCGCATCTGGCCCAGGTGCTGCAGGCGCTGCGGGCCGCCGGCTTCGAGGCCGAGGAACTGCACTAGGGCCTGGCACCGCCTAGCGGCGGCGGTGGAACTGGATCTTCTGTTCCAGCGGCGGCAAGGCATCGCCGCCATCGCCACAACCATCACAGGCGCCACCACCACAACCACCGGCCTTGGCCGGCGGCAGCAGGCGTCGGCCCAGGGCCTGCCAGGGTGCGGCGCGACGCCGCAGCAACCACGTTGCCAGGCGTGCCTGCCCGCGCCAGGAGAAGGTCGGCGCCAGCTTGCGCAGCATGAACAGCAGGCTGACCGCGACCAGCGCGCCAATCACCAGGTATTGCCACCACAGTCCGTGCGCGCCACTCATGCCAGCCACCCCGCGATACGATAAGTCAGGAACGATGCAACATAGGCCAGCACGAACATGTAGCTGAAGGACAGCACCACCATGCGCCAGGACTGCGTCTCGCGGCGGATGATGGCCAGCGTGGACATGCACTGCGGCGCAAAGGCGAACCACACCATCAGCGACAGCGCGCTGGCCAGCGAGATATGCGCGGCCAGTGCGCTCTGCAGGGCTGCGCCTTCCTCGCCACCGACCGCATAGACGGTGGCCAGCGTGGCCACCGCGGTTTCGCGGGCGGCGAAAGCGGGGATCAGCGACAGGCTGATCTGCCAGTTGAAGCCCAGCGGCGCGAAGACATACTGCAGGGTATGGCCGATCATGCCGGCGAAGGAATAGTCGATAGCGGCGCGGGTGGCATCGGCCGGCGCGCCAGGGAAGGTGCAGATGGCCCACATCAGCACGGTCAGCGCCAGCATCACGCCGGTCAGGCGCTTGAGGAAGATGGCGCCACGCTCCCACAGGCCCAGCGCGATATCGCGCCAGTGCGGCAGGCGGTAGGAGGGCAATTCCATCAGCAGCGCGCGCTCCTGGCGCGAGCGGCCAATGCGCTTGGCCACCCAGGCCACGAACATGGCTGCGGCAATCCCCGCCACATACAGGCAGAACAGTGCCAGCCCCTGCAGGTTGAATACGCCCAGCACGGCACGATGCGGGATGAATGCGCCGATCAGCAGCGCATACACCGGCAGGCGCGCCGAACAGGTCATCAGCGGCGCCACCAGGATGGTGGCCAGGCGGTCACGCGGATCGGTGATGCTGCGCGTGCCCATGATGCCGGGAATGGCACAGGCAAAGCTGGAGAGCAGGGGGATGAAGGAACGGCCCGACAGGCCCACCGAGACCATCAGCTTGTCCAGCACGAAGGCCGCACGCGGCAGGTAGCCGGATTCTTCCAGCAACAGGATGAAGAAGAACAGCACCAGGATCTGCGGCAGGAAGCCCAGCACCGTCCCCAGCCCCGCCAGCAGGCCATCGGTCACCAGTCCGCGCAGCGGCCCTTCGGGCAGCCATTCGCCGACCACGCCACCAAGCGTGCCGAAACCGTCGGCGATGGCATCGGTCATCGGCTTGCCGATGGCATACACCGCCTGGAACACCAGGAACATGGTCAGCGCCAGCAAGAGCACGCCGAAGACGGGGTGCAGGGCGACGCGGTCGATCGCGTCGTCGCGGCGGTCGGTCGGGGCCGGCATCACCACGGTATCGGCCAGGATGCTACGTACCTCGGCATGCAGGTCGGGCGGCACGGTGGCCACGTCCAGGGCAGCCGGTTCGGCCGTATCGATGGCGCCCACCAGCGCGGTGGCACCACCGCGCTTGACGGCAATGGTCTCGATGACTGGCATGCCCAGGCGCCGCGACAGTGCCGGCACATCGATGCGGATGCCACGGCGGGCCGCCGCATCCATCATGTTCAGCGCCAACACCATGGGACGACCGATGCGCCGCACCTCCAGCACGAAGCGCAAGTGCAGGCGCAGGTTGGTGGCATCGGCCACGCAGACGATCAGGTCGGGCACGGCCTCGCCCGGATAGTGGCCCTGCAGCACCGCCTGGGTCACGCGTTCATCGGGGCTGACCGATTGCAGGCTGTAGGCGCCGGGCAGGTCGACCACGCGCACGGTGCGTCCCGAGGGCGCGGTGAAGCTGCCGGACTTGCGTTCCACGGTCACGCCGGCATAGTTGGCGACCTTCTGGCGCGCGCCGGTCAACTGGTTGAACAGTGCCGTCTTGCCGCAATTGGGATTGCCCACCAGGGCGATATTGAGTGCGCCGCCGCTCATGCCGCCACTCCCTGCGCCACCTGCAGGTTGACCCGCTGGGCTTCGGCGCGGCGCAGCGCAAACCGGGTCGAACCGATCTGGACCACGATGGGGTCGCCGCCCCAGGGCGCGGTCGCCACGATGCGCACCGGCTCGCCCTGCACGAATCCGAGATCGCGCAAGCGCGCCGCGACGGCGTCCGCAGTGTGCTGGTCAGCAACATGATCAACGATGGCGGCAACGCCCTTGGCGAGTTCGGTCAGACGCATGATGTTCTTGTGTGTTCAGAATCGATAAGCATTCTCATTATATTCCTTCACTCTTGCAGATGCCTGACCGCTTCCACCCCTCGCCCTGAGGTGCGACGATTTGACGCAACACCATCGCGCCTCCGAAGAGGGCATGGCAAGATAGATAATGAAAAAAACACAACATGGGTGGCAACAAGCAGGTTTTCTTTTATTATCTGAACAATAAAGTCTGCAAAGCTGTCGTTTCTTCGTCCAACTGGTCAAAAATTTCCATGCGTAAATTTTTGCGGCGCACTATACTTGGCCGAGTTTCCTTACGGAAATTCACGTTTGGTGCTCCAAATATGTCGTTTTCTGCAGCGCTCGGTGAAGCGCAGGAAGCCATGGGGACGCCAGCGTCCGGGAGCCGGCGAGACATCCGCATGGGGGCGGAGTCGTCGGGAAGATCGATTCACGCAGGCGGTTGCGGCCCTTGCATGGCCGTCTCTGCAGCAAGAACAACATGAATCAACATCCAGCAGGCCCAGCCGAATCCGAGATGCCGCAGCAGATGCCGCTGCGTTCACTGCTCAACGAAATCAGTGCATTGACCCTGCACGTCCAGCAACTCAGTCGCATGGCGGGGGAAGCCAGCGCACTGATCGAGCACAGCCAGATGCCGGCGCCGATCGATCCCGAGCCCCTGGCCACGCACACGGCGCAAGAAGCCGACGGAGCGACCCAGCGGGTCGAGCTGGAAGAAGCCATCATCGCCATCTTCGAGGAAGTCTTCGGCCCGCGCACCGACACGCTGGAGCGCCAGATGAGCATGAGCCTCATCGCCGAATACGGTCCGGCCGCCTTCGTGCAGAAGGTACTGTGGGGTGAGGAAATCAGCGACATCGCCCTGACCATAGCCCTGGAACGCATGCTGCCGGCGCTGGAACAGCTGGTGGAAGAATACCCGGCCGCCTTCCTCAGGCAGGCCAACTCGGTGCTGGGCCGCTTCAAGCCGGCCAGCGACCTCTAGTCCCTCAAACCTGGTCCCTCACGCCTGCTCCTTGTCTGCCGGCCCACCGGCGCGCCGCAAGGAGCGCTGCAGATGGGCGGCAAAGCGCGAGGCGGCAATCGACTGGCGGTGATAGGCCAGCGACAGCTGGGCGCGTGGCGCCGGTTCGCGGATCTCGATATAGCGCACCTGGGCCAGCTGCACCTGCTCGATGGCTTCGGGCACGATGGAAATGCCCAGGCCCGAGGCCACCAGGTTGATGGCCGAGGTCAGCTGCGGTGCCAGCTGGATCACTTGCGGATCGAAGCCGGCGGCCTGGCAGGCATTGAAGATGTTGTCGTATAGCGCCGAGCCCTTGCCCCTAGGCACCATGATGAAATTCTCCCCGGCCAGGTCCTGCAAGCGCAGCGACTTGCGGCGCGCCAGCGGGTGCGAGCGCGGCAGCGCCACCTTCAGTTTCTCGGCCGGCAATTCCACCACCCCAAGCTCGGCCGAGGGCGTGGTGACGATGCGCACGAAGGCGGCATCGAGCTGGGAGGCGGCGATATCGGCCAGCAACTGCTCGGTGATGCCTTCGCTGAGCGAAATCTCCAGCTTGCGATGACGTTCGCGGAACTGCTGCAAGGCATTGGCCACCAGCGGATGGAACACCGCCGAGGACGTGAAGCCCATGCGCAACAAACCGACCTCGCCGCTGGCGGCCTGCTGTGCCGCGCGCAGCGCCTGCTCGGCATCATCCACCGCCTTCTGCGCATGCGGCAGGAACACGCGTCCCACCTCGGACAATTCCACGCCATGTGAGGTCCGCAGGAAGAGGGCGCCACCGATCTCTTCTTCCAGCGCCTTGATCTGCATCGACAGCGGCGGCTGGCCGATGCCGACCTTCTCGGCCGCGCGCGTGAAGCTGCGCTGTTCAGCCACGGCCAGGAAGTAACGCAGGTGTCGGAGTTCCATGATGAGGATGTGATATCTGTTCTGTAGATGGACAGGGCCTGTCCCATATATTGGACAATATAGCCGATTTCTTCCAGACTGCATTCCTCTCCAACCAGATGCCAGATGCGACGTGTCCACCGCCCGACACGCCATGGCAAGGAAATCGCCATGCAGTCCCTCTCCGACCCGGCCAATACGACCACCACGGCCCGTCGCTCCGCCGCCACCATCGGTGCCAAGCCAGCCCCCGTCCAGGGTGCCACGCGCGGCTCGGCCGCCTATCAACGCATCGTCCTGGCGCTGTTCTGCTCGGGCTTCGCCACCTTCTCGCTGCTGTATTGCGTGCAGCCGCTGCTGCCGGCCTTCGCCCACGAATTCAATATCGGCGCGGCCAGCGCCTCGCTGGCGCTGTCGGTGTCCACCGGTCTGCTGGCGCTCTCCATCCTGCTGGCCGGCATGGTCTCGGAACGCTATGGCCGCAAGGAACTGATGTTCGCCTCGCTGGCGACCGCCGCCTGCTGCAACCTGCTGGCCGGCGTAGCGCCGACCTGGCACCTGATCCTGGCCGCGCGCGCCCTGGAAGGCCTGGCCCTGGGCGGCGTACCGGCCGTGGCCATGGCTTACCTGGCCGAGGAAATCGATGCCCGTGGCCTGGGTTTTGCCATGGGCCTCTATGTCGGCGGCAATGCCTTCGGCGGCATGATGGGGCGGGTGAGTATGAGCATGATGGCCGAGTCCTATGGCTGGCGCACCGCGATGCTGGTCATCGGTGCGCTGGATCTGGTGCTGGCGGTGGTGTTCGTGATGCTGCTGCCGGGCTCGCGCAACTTCGTGCGCAACGGCACCCTGCGATTGCGCGACCATCTGGCGCTGTGGCAGCGCCACCTCGGCCATGCGCGCCTGCCGCTGACCTTCGGCATCGCCGCGCTGAACATGGGCATCTTCGCCACCTCCTACAACTACGCCGGCTTCCGCCTGATGAGCCCGCCGTTCTCGCTCTCGGCCACCGTCACCGGCCTGATCTTCAGTGCCTACATCTTCGGCATCGTGTCGTCCTCCTGGGCCGGTGCGCTGGCCGACCGCTACGGTCGCGCACCGCTGGTGGCCGCCGGTATCGCCATCTCCTGCGCCGGCCTGTTCCTCACCTGCACGTCGTGGCTGCCCCTGGTGATCACCGGCATCGTGCTGCTGACCATCGGCTTCTTCACCACGCATTCGGCCGCCAGCAGCTGGGTCGGCCGCATGGCCAAAGAGGGCAAGGGCCACGCCGCCTCGCTCTACCTGCTGGCCTATTACCTGGGTGGCAGCATCCTGGGATCGGCCGGTGGCTGGTTCTGGGAACACTCGGGCTGGAATGCCGTGGCCGCCTTCATGCTGCTGCAGGTGGCAACGGCGGCATGGCTGGCGCGTCGGCTGTGGCAGCAGGGCCGCAACTGAAGCACCTGCGCCAACGAACATGACAACGCCGGCATGATGCCGGCGTTGTCATGTCTGGCCAGGCCCTGAGGCCTGCCTGATGCCTGTCTGATGCTTGCTTATTGCGCCGGCCGCGCCGGATTCCACAAGCGCTGCGCGGTACGGGCTTCATAGGCCTTGCCACGCGGATAGCTCACCAGTTCCATCTCGGCGCCCCAGGGTGCGCGGAAGTGGACCCAGGTCTCGCCGCCGGTATCGCCGCCACGCATGGTGATGGGCTCGCCCAGTACGGTGACGCCATGCGACTTCAGGTAGGCCACGCCGGCCGCGATGTCCTCGGTATAGAAAGCGATGTGCGACGCGCCGGCCTCGGCCAGTTGCGGCATCTCCTTGCTACCACGCGGATTGGTGTATTCGAACAATTCGATGTTGGCCCCGGTGCCGCAGCGGATCATGGCCAGCGTCACGCTATCGGCACGCGGCGCAAAGGCGCTGTCCGTACCGGTGGCGGCGGGATCCAGCGGGAATGGACCGATCCGGGTCACCGGCACGCAGCCGAAGGTATCGATGAAGAAGGCCTGGGCCGCCTTCAGGTCGGGGACATTGATGCCGACGTGGTCGACGCCGGCAATCGGCACGCCCGCGGCATGGCCGGGCGCGGAGAACAGCAGGGCGGCAGCCGCCAGCAGGGAAGCGAGGAATTTCATTGCAGACTCCATGGAAAGCGGATTACCGGGAAGGAAGTGAGTCGAGGAAGACGAAGGCGCTGGCCAGCTTGCCATCACGGATGGTGAAGATGTCCTCGCCATGGATCAGGCCGGGCTGGTCGGGCGGGCCGAAGGTCCAGGTCACGCGGCCCAGGCCGTGGTTCCAGGCGACCGGCTGCGCCTTGAAGGAAAACCCCGGATGCTGGTCCTGGAGCCGTTGCAGCAACTGGCCCACCGCAGCGTGGCCCACGGCCTTGGCCTGGTAATCGGCGACGACGAAATCCTCGGTATAGACCTGGGCGAAGAGCGCGTTGCGACGTTGCGCATCGGGCTCGTTCCAGATCGCGAAATGCAGGTCCATCAAGGCCTGCGCCTGTGCCACGTCGACCGTGGCGTCACTGGTGAGATGCATGGAAGACTCCTGGGCTGAAGCAGCCGGCGCGACAGGCGCTGTCAACAGCGCCAGCACACCGGCCAGGGATAGGGTGGAAACGAGATGTCGCATGCGCATGGGCATCGCGGCCAAGGGCGAACGCAGGGCGGGGAAGAGCAGAGGGCGCACCGACCATCCTCCCCGCCAGCTGCATCACACCTGTGCCATGCCTCCATCGACGAAGAGCTCGATGCCGTTGACGAAGCTGGCTGCATCCGACGCCAGGAAGGCCACAGCCTTGCCGATTTCCTGCGGTTCGCCCAGACGGCCCAGCGGTACCTGCGCGGCGAGGAAGTCGAACAGGCCCTGACGCGACTCGTCGGGGACCAGGCCGCCCAGGCCGGGGGTACGGATCGGGCCGGGGCTGACGACGTTGACGCGGATGCCACGGTCCTTCAGGTCCAGCGCCCAGGAGCGGGCGAAGTTGCGCACGGCCGCCTTGCTGGCGCTGTAGACGCTGAAGTTGGCGGTCCCCTGGATGGAGACGGTGGAGGCCGTCAGCACCACCGAGGCGCCATCGACCAGCAGCGGCAGGGCCTTCTGCACGGTGAACAGCACGCCGCGCACATTGGTGCCGAAGATGCGGTCGAAGTGTTCTTCGGTGATGGCGCCCAGCGGCATCATGTCGCCGCCGCCAGCGTTGGCGAAGAGGATGTCGAGCTTGCCGGCGCTCTGGGCGATCTGGGCGTACACGGCGTCCAGGTCAGCCAGCACGGAGGCATCGGCACGGATGCCCGTGGCAGCGGCGCCGATGCTGGCGACGGCGGCGTCGAGCTCGGCCTGGCGGCGGCCGGTGATGAAGACGCGGGCGCCCTGGGCGGCCAATTCCTGTGCGGTGGCCAGGCCAATGCCGGTGGTGCCGCCGGTAACCAGTGCGATCTTGCCGTTGAGTTGCTTGTTCATGGTAGTGCTCCTTTACGTTGTCGGGTCATGCGATGGATGGGGTAGCCCGGGCCGACTGGCGCGCCGTGATCTGCTTGCGGCGCCTTGTCGTTCAGGGATGTAGCCACTTTAGCGATCCACCGTTTATGAATAAAGAATGTAAAATCGAATTCACTATCCATGAGCATGGATAATCAAGGCAGCCGCCATTACATTCGGACAGGGCAGGGGAGAGGAAGAACATGGATCAACTGGTCGCCATACGTGGCTTTGCTCGGGTAGTGGAGGCGGGTAGTTTCACGCGGGCGGCCGACTCGCTGGACATGCCCAATGCCACCCTGAGCAAGCTGGTGCAGGACCTGGAGGCGCACCTGGGCGTGCGCCTGCTGCAGCGGACCACGCGGCGCGTGACGGTGACGCCCGAAGGGCGCGACTACTATGAGAAGACCACGCGCCTGCTGCGCGACCTCGACGATATCGACACCTCCTTCGACATCGCCCGCAGCAAGCCCAAGGGACAGCTGCGCATCGACGTGGGCGGCTCGACGGCGCGTGACGTGCTCATCCCGGCATTGCCCGATTTCATGGCGCGCTATCCCGACATCCGCATCGACCTGGGGGTCTCGGACCGCTCGGCCGACCTGATCGGCGAGAACATCGACTGCGTCATCCGGGGCGGCGCGCTGGACAATTCATCGCTGGTGGCGCGCGCCATCGGCCAGGCCCACCTGATCACCTGCGCCACGCCCGGCTACCTGAAGCAGTTCGGCACACCGGCCTATCCGGATGAATTGAAGAACGGCCACAAGCTCATCAGCTACCTGTCTTCGCAGAGTGGCCGCGCCTTTCCGTTCCGCTTCGAACGCCATGGCGAACAGGTGGAGATCAAGGTGGTGCATCGCATCGGCATCAACGAGAGCAATGCGCACCTGGCGGCAGCCGTCGCCGGACTGGGCATCATCCAGACCTTCGGCTATGCCGCCGGTGCGGCGCTGGAGAGCGGGGCGCTGGTGGAGATCCTGGCGGACTGGCGACCCCAGCCCTATCCCTTCCATGTGGTCTATCCGCAGAACCGCCATGTGAGCCAGCGCCTGCGCGTGTTCATCGACTGGCTGTTGCAGGCCTTGCCGGCGCGCATTGCAGTCGCTCCGGCGCTCTCACGCGCCAGGCCACGCCGGCCTCATGAGGCCGGACGTCCCGCCAGATAGCGGCTCGGCGTATCGCCCAGCACACGCCGGAATGCAGACGAGAATGCGCTGGGACTGGCGTAGCCCAGGTCCAGTGCGACCCGGGTCACCGCTTGCCCGCCACTCAGGCGCTCGATGGCGATCAGCAGGCAGGCCTGCTGGCGCCACTGTGCAAAGCTCACGCCGGTCTGCTCCCGGAACAGCCGGGTAAAGCTTCTCCGGCTCAATCCCGCTTCGGCGGCCATCATGTCGAGCCCGACGCCGATCGACGGCGCAGCAAACAGCCACCGGCATGCGCGCGCCAGACGCGCATCGCTGGGCAACGGCGCATGCAGCGACAGGGGCGACATCGCCGCGATCTCCGCCACCAGCAGATTCATCAGCTTGCCGGCGCGCCCCTGCACGTCATACATGGCGGGCAAATCGATGGCCTCGTCGAGCAAATGCCTCAGCAGTGCCGACACGCCGTAGACGCAACAATGGTCGGGCAATTGCTCGGCCTGCGCTTGCTCCGGTGACACGAAGACGTTGAGCATGGTGACCGGTCCGCTCATGGTCATCTCGTGGGAGATCCCGGCCGGCACCCAGCAGGCACGCTGCGGCGGCACCAGCCAACGGCCTTGCGGGGTAGCGACGCTGATGGTGCCGCGCGAGGCGAACGCGAACTGGCCGCGCCGGTGCGTATGGACAGGAAACGACAAGCCAGAGGCGTAGTCGTTGGCCGTCACGACCACGCTACGCGCAATGTCTTCATAGGGATCAACCAGGGTGTTTCGCATGGCCCGGATTCTACAGCGGATGGCCCGCTACCGAAGGCGCCCGTCTATCGTCCGGATTACGATCCTTCGCATCGCTTGCGTGAACTCGATAGGCTTCCCCGGAAGGGGGCCCCACGCCTGCGGATACCCCTATCCCTTTCTTGTCGGAGTCTCGATGTCCAACACTTTTCATCGCGTGGGGCATGGCCCCCACGTTGTCCTTGTCCTGCACGGCTGGTTCGGTGACGCCCGCGCGTTCGAACCCATCGAGCCATGGCTGGACCAGCAGGCTTTCAGCTACGTCTTCATGGACTATCGCGGCTATGGTGGCATGCAGGATAGCCCCGGCGCCTACACGATCGACGAGATAGCCTCCGATGCGCTCACGCTGGCAGATGCGCTGGGCGTCGATGCCTTCAGCCTGGTGGGCCATTCGATGGGCGGCATGGCCATCGAACGCATTGCCATCCGCGCGCCCGATCGGGTGCGCTCGCTCGTCGCTATCGCGCCGGTGCCTTGCGGCGGCATGTCATACGATGCCGCGACGTGGCGCTTGCTCGCCGATGCGGCCGTGCATGTGGAGAATCGCCACACCATCATCGACCGTAGCACCGGCGGGCGCTTGCCCGCATCCTGGGTCGCATGGAAGGCAGCCTATTCGGCCACGCACAGCACCCGGGAAGCGTTCGCGGCCTACCTGCAGGCATGGGCCAAGACCGACTTCAGCGACGAGATCAGCGGAGGACATCCGCTCAAGGTTCTCGTGGGGGAGCACGATCCCAGCTTCCATGCCGACCTGATGGCCCGGACCTATCTCCGACGCTATCCCCTGGCCACCGTCGAGATCCTGGCCAACGCCGGTCACTACCCGATGAACGAGACACCGCTCGCCCTGGTCAGCGCCATGGAAGGCTTCCTCGCCGCATCATCACAAGCAAAGGCCCCGGCCTTGGCCGGGGCCGGGGCCGGGGCATCCATCACGCTAGCTCACCGGGATCAGTGACTGTTGTCAGTCTTGGATGCAGGAGAGGTGGCCAGTGCCTCGTTGCGCTGGGCGGTGGAATCCATCTTCTCCTGCTTCAGCTGGGCCTTGGCGGCCTTGCGGTCGGCCTTGTACTCCTGCTTGGCAGCCTTCTGCTGTTGCTTGTACTGGGCCTTGGCGTCGGCATCAGCCTGGCGCTTCTGCACGAACGGGTCACTCGATGGCGTACCCGCCGTGGCCGCTGCCGGCGCGGTGGACTGGGCCATGGCGCTGCCGGCCAGGGCGAGGAACAGGGACGGGATCAGGATATGACGTGCTTTCATTTTTCTACCTCCTTGCTGTCGTTTGCTGTCACAGGAATGGCGAACGGGTTTCGCCTGTCCGTGCCACCACTATAGGCGGGCAAACGGCCGCGTCATGTCGGACAAGCGCTCATTGCGGACTTCACCGATGGCGCGACTTGCTGTGCGACGATGTCGACCACGGCAAGAAAGAACACGCCCGCAAGCAAGGCAGGGCAAGTGCTGGCTTGGCTTTTGCTACACAATGGGCCTGGTTTTCCTGCATCAACATCGACGCTTATCTCACACGACCTCATGGACACCCGCACCACGCCCTCCGACATCGCGCCCGACCTGCCGCTGGCAGCGCGCCTGTTCGCCCAATTGCGCCAGGACAACGACGCCCTGCATGGCCCGGACACCGGCATCACCCGTGACACCTATGGCGCCGGCGAAGAACGCGCCCACGCCCTGATGGCCGAGACGGCCCGCGCACTGGGACTGGAAGTCCGTACCGACGCCGCCTGCAATCTCTACCTGACCCTGCCGGGCCGCGATCGCAGTGCGCCCGCGGTGATGACCGGCTCGCACCTGGATTCGGTGCCGCGCGGCGGCAACTACGATGGCGCCGCCGGCGTGGTCGCGGGCCTGGCGGTACTGGCAGGGTGGGTGGCCGCAGGCCGGCAGCCACAATGCGATGTCACCGTGATGGGGATACGCGCGGAAGAGAGCGCCTGGTTCCCGGTCTCCTATATCGGCAGCAAATCGGCCTTCGGCCTGTTGCCCCCCGATGCGCTGGAGATCCTGCGCCTGGATACCCGCCGCAGCCTGCGCGCGCACCTGCAGGAATGTGGCGGCCGCGCCGAGGATCTCGCGGCCGGCCAGGCCCACCTGTCGGCGGCGGCCATTGCCTGCTTCCTCGAATTGCATATCGAGCAGGGCCCGGTGCTGGTGGAAGCCGGCGAACCGCTGGGCGTGGTCACCGGCATCTGCGGCAGCCTGCGCTATCGCCATGCGCGCGTGCTGGGTGACTATGCGCATTCGGGCGCGACGCCGCGCAGCCACCGCCGCGATGCCGTGGTCGCGCTGGCCGAAGTCATCACGCGCCTGCAACAGGATTGGGCCGGCATGGAAGAAGCCGGCGAAGAACTCACCCTGACCATCGGCCAGGTCTATACCGATGCGGCGCAGGCCGATATCAGCAAGGTCGCCGGGCTGGTCAGCTTCGGCGTCGATATCCGCTCGCGCAGCACGACCAGCCTGCAACGCATGGAGGCACACCTGCTGGAAGCGGTGCGCCAGGCCGAGGCGCGCCACGGCGTGCGCTTCGAACTGGGTGAGCGCACCGGCAGCCAGCCGGCACAGATGGATGCGAGCCTGCAGGATGCGCTGGCCGATACCATCAGCGCGATGCAATTGCCGCATCGTCGCCTGCCCAGCGGCGCAGGCCATGACGCCGCGCTGTTTGCCAACCAGGGCATCGCCACGGCCATGCTGTTCGTGCGCAACGCCCATGGCAGCCACAACCCGGACGAGGCCATGGACCTGCAGGATTTCGGCGCCGGCACGCAGGTACTGGCCCGGGTGATGGCGCAGCGCGCCGGCCTCCTGGCCGCCGGCAACGCGGGCTGATCAGCGGTCCAGCCGCAGCACCAGCTTGCCGAAGGGGCCACGCTCCAGGTGATCGAGCGCTTGCGGCAGTTGCGCAAAGCCGTACTGTTCATCGATCACCGGTGCCAGGGCCAGCTGGTCGGCCGCGCGCACCAGGTCTTCGAGCGCGCGCCGGTGGCCCACGCCGATGCCCTGCACCACATGCCGCCCCAGCAGCAGCGGCGGACTGGCCGCCTGCACGCGGGCCTCGCCCAGCAGGCCGATCAGTGACACGCGTCCGCCTTGCCTGAGCGCCTGCAGGGAACGATCCAGGTTGTCGCCACCGGCCATCTCCAGCACATGATCCGCACCCCGGCCCTGGGTCAGCTCACGCACGGCGTGCTGCCATTCGGGCTGGCGCAGGCGATGGATGCCATGGGTCGCTCCCAGGGCGCGAGCCCGTTCGAGCTTGGCATCGTCACCGGAAATGACGATGGTGCGCGCCCCATGTGCCACCGCCAGCTGCAGGCCAAACAGCGCAACGCCGCCGGTGCCTTGCACCACCACGGTCTGGCCGGCGTGCAGGTGGCCGTGTTCGATCAAGGCCGTCCAGGCGGTGAGGCCGGCGCAGGGCAGGGTGCTGGCCTGGATATCATCCAGCGCGGCCGGTGCGGCCACGGCCCAGTCCTGATGCAGCACGACGTACTCGGCCAGCATGCCCGGTCCCGGCGCGCCCAGTGCCACGGCGTGTTCAGGCCAGGCGCCATCGATCCAGCCACCCCAGAAGGTGGAGATCACGCGCTCGCCACCGGCGAAGCGGCTCACCTCCTCACCGACAGCCACGACCTCGCCGGCCATGTCGGAGGCCGGGGTCAGCGGCGGGTTGACGTGCGCACCGCCACTGCCGCTGTCGATATTCATCTTGTCGCGATAGTTCAGCGATACCGCCGCCACGCGCACCAGGATCTCGCCGCGACCGGGACGCGGGATCTCCACGGTTTCCATGGCCAGGTGCTGCTTGCCGAACCGGTCGAGGCGCCAGCGGCGCATCTGCTTTTGCATGGGATTTCCTTGTAGGGGCTCCTCCGGAGTGGAAGAGGAGCGACCAGTCTATTGAGGAAATGAATGCACCAGTGGCGGTGAATTTTCGCTGGACTGGCGAATTATTTTCTACAATCGTGGCCAGCCATTGCGGCATCATCTGGCAACCTCAAGGGAGCATGGGCATGGACAGTTTCAACGGCATCGCAGTCTTCATCCAGGCAGTGGAGGCGGGCAGCTTCGTGCGCGCCGCCGAGCGGCTGCACCTATCGCGTTCGGCGGTGGGCAAAAGCATCGCGCGGCTGGAGCAGCGCCTGGGCGTGCGACTGTTCCATCGCAATACCCGCAGCCAGAGCCTGACCGAAGAGGGCCGTGCCTACTACCAGCGCTGCCTGCGCGCACTGGAGGAGCTGGAGAGTGGCGCCGCACAGGTCGGCGCCGAGCAGGGCGAGCCGACCGGGCAGGTCAGGATCAGCATGCCGGTGCTGTTCGGCCGCAATTGCGTGGCGCCGCTGCTGGTGGAACTGGCGCGCCGCTGGCCGCGCCTGGAGATCGCCGCCTCCTTCACCGACCGCCGTGTCGATCTCATCGAGGAGGGCATCGACCTGGTCCTGCGCAGCGGTCCGATCAGCGACACCAGCAACCTGGTGGCGCGCAAGCTGGGCGTGCAGACCCTGATGCTGTGCGCGGCGCCGTCCTACCTGGCCCATCATGGCCGGCCGCGGCGCTTCGCCGAGCTGGCGCAGCATCACGCCATCCTCTACGGCCGCGAGGCCGGCTGGCCGATGCGCGATGAAGAGGGCCGTGTGCGGGCCGCGCCGGTGGCCAGCCGACTGCGTTTTGACGATCTCGATGCCATCACCGCCGCCGCCGTGGCCGGAGCGGGACTGGCCCGCCTGCCTTGCTGGCTGATCGCGCCACATGTGAAGGCGGGGCGGCTGGTCAAGCTCATGGAAAAGGAATCCTATATCGCCATCGACATGCACCTGGCATGGCCGCCGATGCGCCACATGCCGCTACGCATGCGCGCCGTCATCGATGTGCTGGCCGAGGCCTTGCCATCGGTGCTGGGCATTGGCGCGCGCCCGCCAGCGCGTACCTGAACGCGGGGTTCAGGCGCTCTGGCGCAGCGGCTGGCCGGCGTCCAGGCTGTGCAGCCAGCCTTGCCAGAACTGCCGCGCCGCCGCTTCGAAATGACGCCCGTATTGCTGGGCATCGGCCCGCAGGCGGGCCACGCTGATATTGCGGGTGTGGGCGATCTCGTGCGCGTGGCCGACCAGCCATTGCTCGACCGTGCGCACATCGACTTCGGGATGGAATTGCAGGGCCAGGCAATGCCGGCCCCAGGCGAAAGCCTGGTTGGGATAGCGCGCGGACGACGCCAGATGGCGCGCACCCCGCGGCAGGTCGAAGGTATCGCCATGCCAGTGCAGCACGCGCGTGTGCGGATCCACCAGTTGGCGGAACCAGGGCAGCTCGTCCAGGTGTTCGCCGGCCTGCAGGCTGTCCCAGCCGATCTCCTTGCCGCAGCTACCGGGATAGACCCGCGCATGCAGGGCCGCCGCCATCAGTTGCGCACCCAGGCAGATACCCAGCGTGGGCAGGTCTTCCAGCATACGCGCGCGCAACCAGGCGATCTCGGCGCGCAGCCAGGGATAGGCATCGGTGTCATAGACCGCGATCGGGCCGCCCAGCACGATGACCAGGTCGGCATCCAGCGGCGAGATATCGACGAAGGCATCCACGCCCGCCTCGAAATAGCGGATCTGGTAGCCGTTCTTGGTCAGCAGCGGGGCCAGCTGGCCCAGGTCTTCGGAGGCCACGTGGCGCAGCGCGAGGGCGGTCTTCATGCAGGATCATCCATGGGGAGGGGCAGGTGCAGAGGCGCCGGCCGTGTTTCACTCTAGTTGTGTCGCTATATCTTATCGTATACAACGATGCTCAGAATGACTTTATCAAATCCATTGAACAAGTTATTGTCATTTTGTATCAAGGCGATAGGTATTGCCTTGCGGCGTTGCAAAACAACACTTGCCCGCCATGGCCAGGGATCTTCTCTTTTATTTATTTAATCCTTTTATTTCAATCACTTACACAACCATTTCCCGCTCTGGCATTGCATTTCCTCTGGCTATCCCCATGTGCAGTTGCAGTGTCAAAAATCCAATTCTGGTACGAAAAAACTGATTGTTCTGGATTCTGGAATGATGTATTCCGGTTTGGATCCTTTTTCTTGACGCCGGCAATCCTTAAACTTGGTTTCACGATGACAGCACACAGCGACTGATCCAACACAGATGGAACGGGCTGAAGTGCACATCTTCCCTCTCACAAGGAAAAGATCATGAACACCAAGAACATTGCCAAGAACCTGCTCGCAGGCCTGTTGCTCACCAGCGCCGTTGGCGCCGCCATGGCCGAAGCACCGTATCCTCCCGAAACCAAGATCGTGTCGACCAAGACCCGCGCCCAGGTGGTTGCCGAGCTCAAGCAAGCCCGCGCCAACGGCGAAATCCTGGTCACCGACCAATATCCGGCCGACAAGCCTTTCGTCTCCACCAAGACCCGTGCTGATGTGCGCGCTGAACTGCAACAAGCCCGCGCCAATGGCGAAATGATCGTGACCGACCAGTATCCGGTGGAAAAGCCCTTCCACTCCACGCTGACCCGTCAGCAAGTGCAAGACGAGCTCCAGCAAGCCCGTGACAACGGCACCGCCGTCAGCAACGCCAACGGCCGCGCTCTGTAATCAGTTTTGCCCTACGACGCCTGGCGCCATGAGCGCTCGGTGTCATCCGCACCGGTGATCCCGGTGCGCCAGTCTCCCCCCAGGCGGGCCCACGAAAGCGACAGTCTCTCCCCTCGGTCGCCGGTAGTGTGGCCCGCCTGCCTTTTTCCCGGTCGTGTTCAGGACATCGTCGCGCCCGCCACAGTCTCGCCGCCCCCCTCGCTTTCCATCACCTGAGCCCGCAGGCGCGGCAGCGCATGGGGATACGCGCGCGCGATGAAGGCGATCATGTGTTCGCGGATCAGGCAACGCAGGTCGAAGGCGCTGCCGGAGTCGCGCGCCGACACCAGCAGGCGCAGTTGCATCGTGCGTTCGCTGGTATCGGTGACGTGCATCACGCAGACCCGCCCATCCCAGAGCGGCTGGATCTTGCAGAAGCGCTCGAATTCGGCCCGCACCGCCGGCGCCGGCACCGAAAAATCCAGCCACAGGAACACCGTACCCAGGATGGTGGAGGAGGTGTGGGTCCAGTTCTCGAAGGGATTTTCGATGAACCATTGCAGCGGCACGATCATGCGCCGCTCATCCCAGATCCTGACCACGACGAAGGTCCCGGTGATTTCTTCCACGCGCCCCCATTCGCCCTTGACGATCAATACATCATCGATGCGGATCGGTTGTGAAAACGCAATCTGCAGGCCGGCGAAGAAATTGCCCAGCACCGGCTTGGCGGCAATACCGGCGACGATGCCGGCCACCCCCGCCGAGGCCAGCAGGCTGGCGCCGAACTGGCGCGCCCCCGGCAAGCTCAGCAGCACGAAGGACAAGCCCAGCAGGGCGATGAGGAAATAGGCGCTGCGCGAGAGCACCCGCGTCTGGGTCAGGATGCGACGCGCCTTGAGGTTGTCGGCCACATCGTAAGGATTGAGATTGACGACGGTGACGCTGACCGACTTCACGCAACGCATCAGGAACCAGGTCAGCGCCAGGATCAGCGCAATCGAGCTCAGGTAGGACGCGGTGGTCAGGCCGGGTGTGTTGTCGGGTGCGCCCGTCAGCACCAGGCGCAGCATGAACAGCATCACGCACAGCCGGCTGGCGTTGAAGGCCACCTGGCTGGCCGTGACGGTAAAGGCATGGCCCCGCGCCAGCCGGCGCACCAGCAGGATGCCGATGCGATGCAGGATCACCGCCAGCACCAGCGCCATCAGCGCTGCGACGCAGACGATCAGTGCGGAGCGCAAGGGCCCCTCGTTGATGTTGTAGAGAAAATCCAGGTTCATGCGCGCCCTTTCCGGTCCGGGATGGTCGGCGCTGCTGCCAGCAGGGCGGGCAACAGCGGTTTCCGGTTCGAACAGGGCAGGCGGATTTTGTTTCCGCCCTGTGGATAACTTAGCTGGCCTGGCCCGCCGCCAGGGTTGTTACCAGCAGGCAGGCGGTTTCCACTGCAGCGGCCTGGGCCAGGTGCACCGGCGCCGGGCGGCGACGCGGCAGGTCATGCAGGGCGGCCAGGTCATGCGCCTCCAGGGCCAGGGCCAGCGCCCGCAACCAGTCGAGCAGGCCAGGGGAGGGTGCTTGCGGATGCGCCCACAGGTGGCTGGCCGCCGCCGCCAGCCGGCGCGACAGTGCAACGGCCGTGCGCCCCGCGCCCTGGTCGCGCTCGGCCCAGCCGCGCTCGCGGGCCATGCGTTGCAACAGCAGCCCGGCCTCGACATTGGCCACGCAGGCGTCGCGCCGATGGGCGTGCATGCGCTTCATCTGCTGCGGGTCGTGGTCGGCGGCCACGGCATCGACCAGGTAGGCCAGGTTGAGCTGGGCCATGCGCATCAGTTGCGCGCGCGCATCGGTCTGCTGCCGGCGCGGCCAGAACAGGTAGCTGGCCAGCACCGCCACCACGGCGCCGATGACGTTGTTGCCGGCACGCAGCGCGGCATTGGACAACTGATGCGCCGGATCGCCCGCCACATCGGCCACCAGCACGAACACCGGCGTGAGGAAGGTGGCATACAGACCATAGCTGACCGGGCGCAGGGCCATGGTCAGCACCGTCAGCGGGAACACCAGTACCGCCAGCGCCAGCGGCGAATGCACCACCAGGCAGACCGCCACCGCCAGCACGCCCCCCACCACGCTGCCCACCGCACGCTCCATGCTGCGCGACCAGCTATCGGAGATGCTGGGCTGCATCACCAGCATGGTGGCCATGGTGGCCCAGTAGCCGAAGGGCAATTCCAGCAGATGCACGATCAGATAGGTCGCGCCCGCCGCCGCCGCGCAGCGCCAGGCGTGATGCCACTCGGCCGATCCGGCGTGGGCATGCGAGGCGGCCTTGCGCCACAGGGCGCGCACGCGATGGCTGAATGCGGCCAGGCCATGGCGTTGCAGTGCCGCCTCGCGGGCGGCCTGTTTCAGGTCGGCCGGATCCACGCTGGCGGCCACCGCCAGCGGCGTCTCGACCTGCTGCAGCATGCGGCCCGCGCCACGGGGCAGGCGCGCCACCAGTTGGCGCAGGCGCAACATGATGCGCGCATCCTCGTCGGCGGCGATGGCATCGCCCTGGCTCATGGTCCTCTGCATGGCCTGCAACTGGCGCGCGATGGCGGCCAGCACACGCGCGGTACGCTGGCGCGCGTGCGGCTCCTGGTAATGCGTCAGCTGCAGGTCGGCCAGGACCGTGATGCCATCGAGCAGGTCGCCGGCACGCGCCAGACGCACCAGCAGGTTTTCATACAGGCGACGCGATTCGGTACGCTCGACGGCGACCGCCTCCAGGGCACGATGCGCACCGGCGATATCGAAGCGCGCATGACGGCGCGTGTGCGCGGCCAGCTCGGCGGCATGGACGGCGTAGGCCACATCGTCCAGGTCGGTGGCCGCGGCGATGGAGGCCAGCTCGGCCAGCGTGCCATAGACCCGCGCCACTGCCTGGCGTGCCGGCGCGAAGGGGTGGATGCGCCAGACCGTCAGGCTCAGCAGCAGCGCCCACAGGCAACCGCCGAAATAGATCAGCACATGGCTTTGCGAGATTGGCCACAACACCACCGGCGCATCGGCCATGATGGCCGAGACGCCCGCAGCCAGCATCAGCACCAGGCCGGCGGCAGCGCCATAGATGCGCGAATAGCCAGCCACCCCGGCGCAGGCCATGATGGCCAGCAAACCCGCTTCCACGCTCAGCCCGGCGGCAGTGGCCGCGACCATGCCGCCCACGGTGGAGGCCAGTGCGAAGCCACCCATCGAGGCCAGCCGGGCCCGGTTGGAACCGGCGCTATCGGCCAGGCTGGTCAGGAAGGCGCCAATGGCCGCCCACGAAAACAGTGGATTGCCCAGCCACTCGCCCAGCAACAACATGGCGCTGGCGCCGCAGGCGGCGCGCAAGCCTTCGGACAGGTTGGTGTGGCGCAGCGGAAACTGGGCGCGCCAGCGCTCCACGCGGGTGCGGCAGCGGCGGCAGCCGGTGAGCAGGACGAAACGAAACAGCGAAAAACGCGACGACAATAGCGGCGGCATCATGACAGCGTAGGCGGCTCGGGCAGCAGGGGGGCAGGCAAGACAGGAAAGGAGTGCCGACACCCGCGTACTCATGCTCGCGACGACGTCATTCCGGTTCCGCCGTCACGGATGAGGGGGGCGGCAGGTATCGGCAAGCACCAGTATAGGAAGCCTACAGCATGCACGGTATGACTAAAGTTCCGGCTTTGCATTCCATATTGGAATGCTATCGACTGGCGTCGTCAGGCCGGCTTCGGCGTCCTGCCGGCCAGCCGGCCACCGGCAAAGAGTTCGCTGCTCAGAGCCATCCAGGCCCTGGCCGCGTGGGAGAGATAGCCGCCCCGCGTCACATAGGCGACCTGCCACTGCACCTCGGGCTCCACCAGCCGCACCGCCTGCAACTGGTCGGTGGCCAGGCGATGGATGAAGGGCTCGGGCAGCAGGGCTGCGCCCATCCCGGCCAGGGCCATGGCCACCAGCCAGTCCCACTGGGCGCTCTGGGCGACGATCTCGGGGTGGATGCCATGCTCGCGGAAGACCCCGCGCAGGCTGCGGGTAAGGCCGAATTCATTGTTGAGCATCACCAGCGGCATGCCGTCGAGCTGGGCGCAGCGCAGCGTGGCGCGGTTCTTCTGGAAACTGCCGGCCTGCGCCACCACCCACATCGGGTAACGCGCCACCGGCAGGGTCTGCAATTCCAGCTCCGGGTCGGCCGGCAACACCGTCATGCCGATCTCCAGCTCGCCGCTGGCCACGCGCTGCTCGATCTGCGGGCCGGTATCTTCCTTGAGCACGATGGCGATATCCGGGTGGCGCTGGCGGAAGGCCTTCAGCACCGGCGTGCAGAGGATGTTGATCATCGGCGGGATGCCGATCTCCAGGCGGCCCTGGCGCAGGGCCTTGGTGTCGCGTACCTCGGCATCCAGCCGCTGCATCGACGCCAGGATCTGCTGGCCCTGCTCATACACCACCCGGCCGGTGTCTGTCAGCTGCAGGCGGCGACCGTCGCGGATCAGCAGCGGTGCGTCGACCTCATCCTCCAGCTGGCGCACCATCTTGCTGACCGTGGACTGGGTCACGTGCAAGGCATCGGCAGCGCGGCTGAAGCTGTTCAGTCGCACCGTTTCGGTGAAGTAGCGCAGGGCGCGGATATCCATGGCGGCGGCTTTCGGAAGGGCAGGGCGATCCAGTCGTTTTATGACTGGAATGCTGGAATTTTAATCATACAGCGCATAGTACCCGGCTTCTATACTGGGTCCAAACAAGAATGCAGGAAGTCCGCCGTGGACGCGCTGCTCACCTTCCCAAGAGAACCCGAGCAGGAGCACACATGGATAGCCAACGCATCCGCCAGCCAGCCTTGGCCGGCAAAGTCATGTCGGCCGCACAGGCCGCGACATTCTTTCACAACGGGATGACCATCGGTCTGAGCGGCTTTACCCGCGCAGGCGATGCCAAGGCCATGCCACGCGCATTGGCCGATCGCGCAGCCCACGAGGACCTGCGCCTGACCGTCATCACCGGCGCTTCGCTGGGCAATGGCAGTGATGGCCTCATGGCCGAAGCCGGCCTGCTGGCGCGCCGCCTGCCGTTCCAGGTCGATCCCACCCTGCGCAAGAAGATCAATGCGGGCGAGGTGATGTTCATCGACCAGCACCTTTCCGAGACCGCCGAGCAGCTGCGCAGTGGCACGCCTTCGCGCATCGATATCGCCGTCATCGAAGCGGCGGCCATCACCGAAGAGGGCATCGTGCCCACCATGTCGGTGGGCAATTCGGCCAGCTTCGTGGAACAGGCCAGCCAGATCATCATCGAACTCAACACCAGCGTGCCGCTGGCGCTGGAAGGCCTGCACGACATCTACCTGCCGGCCGCCCGTCCGGAGCGCCAGCCCATCCCGCTGACGGCCGTGCAGGACCGCATCGGCAGCACCACCATCCCCTTCGATCCGGCCAAGGTGGTCGGCATCGTCATCACCGAGACACCTGACAGTCCGTCCTCGGTGCTGCCGCCCGATGCCGAGACGAAGGCCATCGCCGGCCACGTGATCCACTTCCTCGAATGCGAAGTCGAGGCCGGTCGCCTGCCGCATACGCTGGCGCCGCTGCAGGCCGGTATCGGCACCATCGCCAATGCCGTGCTGCATGGCCTGGTCGATTCGCCGTTCCGCAACCTGGTGATGTATTCGGAAGTGCTGCAGGACAGCGCCATCGAGCTGCTCGATTCGGGCCAGCTGGCCTTTGCCTCGGCCTCCTCGATCACGCTCTCGCAGGACAAGTACGCGCACTTCCTGGCCAATATCGACCGTTACCGCGACAAGCTGGTGCTGCGCCCGCAAGAGATCAGCAATCATCCGGAACTGGTGCGCCGCCTGGGCGTCATCGGGCTGAACACGGCACTGGAATTCGACATCTACGGCAACGTCAACTCCACCCACGTGGGTGGCACGCACATGATGAACGGCATCGGCGGCTCGGGCGACTTCGCGCGCAACGGCCAGATCTCGATCTTCGTGTCCAAGTCGGTGGCCAAGGACGGTGCCGTCTCCAGCGTGGTGCCCATGGTCTCGCACGTGGACCACAGCGAGCACGACGTCGATGTGCTGGTCACCGAATGGGGTCTGGCCGACCTGCGCGGCCTGGCGCCGCGCGAACGCGCCATCAAGGTCATCGAGCACTGCTGCCATCCGGACTACCGGGCGCAGCTGCGCGACTACTTCGAGCGCGCCTGCCAGGCCGGTGGCCATACCCCGCACCTGCTGGGCGAGGCCTTCTCCTGGCATCAGCACTACGCCCAGCACAAGACCATGCGCCTGGGCTGAGGCTAGCGCACCAGCGCCCCCCAGCCGACGGCCTTGTGGACGACGGCTGGCATGGCTTCCTTCATGGTGTCGATGAAATGGCGCAGGCGCGCCGGGTAGAAGCGCGCGTAGGGATACATCAGCGACACCGGCAGCGGCGCCGGCTGCCATTGCGGCAGCAGCTGTACCAGCCGGCCCTCAGCCACATCGTCCTGGAGCACCCAGGACGATCCCACGGCTACTCCCAGGCCCTCGATGGCGGCATTGCGCAGCGAATAGAGGCTGTCGGTCACCAGGCGCGGCCGGAAACTGACATGGCGCTGCTCGCCGCTCTCCTCATGGGTCAGCGTGACCTCGCGCCGGTAGAAGGCCGGGATGGCGATCCACGGCAGCTCTGCCAGGTCGGCCGGATGGCGGGGCAGCGAGCGGCCCTCCAGCAAGGCCGGCGCCGCCACCGTCATGCGCGGCACTTCGGCCAGGTGGATCGCCACCACCGACGGATCATGCACCTCACCCACCTGGATGGCGCAGTCGATGCCCTGGCTGATGAAGTCGGCGGCGCGGTCATGCAGCAGCCACTCCACCGTGATGCGCGGATGGCGGCGCATGAACTGGGCCAGCGGCCCGATCAGCTGCTTCTGCCCGAAGGCGTGCGGCACCACCACCCGCAAGGTCCCCTCGGCATGCTGGCGCGCACCACGCAGGTCGCTCTCCAGCTCATCCCAGCCGGCCAGCAGGTCCTTGGCCCGTTCATAGCAGCGCTCGCCATCTTCGGTCATCTTCATCGCGTGGGTGGAGCGTTGCAGCAGGCGCACACCCAGCGAACGCTCCAGCGTCTGCAGGCGGCGGCTGATGGTGGGTTGGGTAGTCCCCAGTTGCGCGGCTGCCGCCGAGAGGCTGCCGGCCTCGACGATGCGCACGAAGGTCTGCATGAGCTCGATGCGGTCGGTCAGGCCGGTGGCGGCGAAGGCTGAGGTCGGGCTGGGGGTGGGGGAGGGCTTGGTCATACGGCTAACGTATATCAATTCTGCCCGTCGCGCTACTACCGTATGCGAGCAGGGAGCGAGAGAATCCGTTCCAACGCTGGCACAGAGGGATTTCCCGGGCCGGCAACGATACAACCCGAACGGAGTCTCCACCATGAACACCATTCCCAAGACGCATACAAGCGGTGCCGGCACGGCAGCCGCCCATTCTCCCGGCCACTCCCCGGCACACGGCCATGCACATGGCCTGTCGGGCTCGCTGATCCTGCTGCTGGCCACCGGCGCCGGGCTGGCCGTGGCGTCCCTGTATTACTCCCAGCCGATGCTGGGCGTGCTGGCCGACGACATCGGCGCTTCCGAGCGCTCCGTGGGCATGGTGCCAATGGCGACCCAGCTCGGTTATGCGCTGGGCATCCTGCTGCTGGCGCCACTGGGCGACCGCTATGACCGCCGCCGCATCATCCTGATCAAGGCCGCCGTCCTGACGGCCGCGCTGCTGCTGGCCGGCGCCGCCTCGGGTGTGGGCGCCTTGCTGGGCGCCAGCCTGGCCATCGGCCTGACCGCCACGCTGGCGCAGGATATCGTCCCGGCCGCCGCTAGCCTGGCGCCGGAGCAACACCGCGGCCGCATTGTCGGCACCGTCATGACCGGGCTCTTGCTGGGCATCCTGCTCTCGCGGGTGGTGGCCGGTTTCGTGGCCGAGCATTTCGGCTGGCGCGCCATGTTCGTGGCGGCCTCGGCCAGCATCGCCGCCATCGGTGTGGCGGCCTGGCGCGGACTGCCGCGTTTCCATCCGACCACGCATCTGTCGTATGGCGCACTGCTGGGTTCGCTGCGTACCCTGTTCAACAAGCATGGCGCCTTGCGTCGTGCCGCACTGGCCCAGGGCTTGCTGGCGATCGGCTTCTCGGCCTTCTGGTCGACCCTGGCGGTGATGCTGCATGGCGCCCCCTTCCACCTGGGCAGTGCCGCTGCCGGCGCCTTTGGCCTGGCCGGTGCGGCGGGTGCCCTGGCCGCGCCCCTGGCTGGTCGCATCTCCGACCGCAAGGGTCCGGAACTGGTGACCCGTCTGGGTGTGGGCCTGGCCACGCTGTCTTTCGCCGCCATGGCACTGTCGCCCTGGTTCTCGACCCAGGGCCAACTGGTCTTGCTGGCGCTGGCCGCGATCGGCTTCGACCTGGGTGTACAGGCGACCCTGGTAGCGCATCAGACCATCGTCTACGGCATCGAGCCGGGTGCCCGTAGCCGCCTCAATGCGGTGCTGTTCGTAGGCATGTTCATCGGCATGGCCGCCGGTGCGGCCCTGGGCAGCCTGGCCCTGGCGCAATGGGGCTGGATCGCAGTGGTCGCCCTGGCAACGGCCAGCTCGGCCCTGGCCCTGGTGGTGCGGATGTGGCCGGGTGCGGCGAAGGCACATTGAAGCATCTCGCCTGGTAGCGTATGACTGACGGTCCCGGCTTTGCCGGGACCGTTTTTTTTACTTTTTCCACAGCCACGAGAGGGAATACCCCTGCCGCCCACATCACTAAATGACAATAATTCTCATCTATAATCGGTGCACCCCGCCGCGTATCCGTCACCGGCGGGTTCGCAAGGGAGACCCCGATGGACCACCACACCCACAACCCGCCTGAGACCACCCAGGCCGAATACCTCGCCCTGCTGCGCCATCTGGCGTCGGTACAGCAGCGCTGCAGTGCTGCGATTGCAGACCAGGCGCGGGAAATCGCGCAACTGCGCAGCCAGACCATGCAGCTGCGCGCCCAGGTGATCGCCCGCGACAGCGCCCTGGCCTGGGCGCTGGCCGACCGCGCCGCACTGGAAGAAGCCGCCCCCGACCTGGCCCCGCGCGCCACCCTCACGCGCAAGGTCAGGGAATTGCATGGCAAGCTGCAAGACCTGATGCGCGAAAAGATGCAGCCCGCGCTGGTCGCCAGCGCGCCGCCCAGCCAAGGGACCGCCACCGAACCCGGACTCTCCGAGCTGGAAGCCAGCGTGGCCGCCGCCGACCTGGTGATCTGCCAGACCGGATGCCTCAGCCACGGCGCCTACTGGCGCGTGCAAGACCAGTGCAAACGTACGGGCAAGACCTGCATGCTGGTGGAGCAGCCGGCCCGTTTCCGGGTCATGCGCATCCACCAGGTCCGCCAGGCCGTGATGCTGGATGCGGACGATTGACGACAGCCCGGCGTCGGCCATATTGGTAATGGTTATCACTATCATTTATACTGGGCGTTTTGCCGGGGCTGGTTTCCAGCCTGCCAACCTGTCCAGGGATGTGTATTCCCATGTCTATCGAAGCCCTCTATTGCGACCACCATTCCTGGCTCAAGGGATGGCTGCAGCGTCGTCTCGGCAATAGCGAGCAGGCGGCCGACCTGGCGCAGGATACCTTCCTGCGCCTGCTGGGCAGCGAGCGCATCCCCAGCGTGATCCACGAACCGCGCGCCTACCTGACCACGGTGGCGCAACGGCTGGTCGCCAACCTGTGGCGGCGCGAGAAACTGGAACAGGCCTACCTGGAAGCACTGGCCCAGGCCCCGGTGGCGACGGCCCCCTCGCCCCAGGAACAGGCCATCCTGCTGGAAACCCTGCTGGAACTGGATCAGTTGCTGGACCAGCTACCCGCCCTGGTGCGCCGCGCCTTCCTGCTCTCGCAGCTCGACGGCCTCACCCATGCGCAGGTGGCGGCCGCCCTGGGCATCTCCATCCCCACGGTGAAACGCTACCTGGTCAAGGCCTTGCAGCGCTGCTATTTCGCCGATGTCTCCTTCACCGGCTGAACACCCGTGGCAGACTCTTCCTGGTACCAGCACACCCCCGAAGCCGCCAGCGTGCCGCCGGCAGTGGCCGAGCGCGCGCTGGAATGGCTGGTCGAGCTGCAAACCCCGTCCCTGCCGCCGGCCACCATCGCCGCCTGGCAAGCCTGGCGCGCCGCCCATCCCGACCACGAGCGGGCCTGGCAGCGCATCGAATCGGTACGTGGCCGCCTGCAGGTGCTGGCCTCGCCGGTCAGCGCCGCCATCGCCCAGGCCACGCTGACACCGCGCCACTCGCCGCGACGCCGGCAAGCCATCAAGACGCTGGCCGTGCTGGTCTTCGGCGGCGGTGCGGCCTGGGGCGTCAGCCGCAGCGGGCCATGGCGGGCCTGGAACGCCGACCTGCGCACCGCCACCGGCGAGCGCCGCACGCTGGTGCTGGAGGATGGCACGCAGCTGGCCATCAATAGCGGCAGTGCGCTGGACCTGGCTTTCGATGCCCACCAGCGCCGCATCCGCCTGATCGCGGGCGAGCTGCTGGCCACCACCGGCCATGACGGCCGCGGCCGCCCCTTCATGGTGGAAACCGCCGACGGCCTGGCCCATGCGCTCGGTACGCGCTACCGGGTGCGCCAGCTGGCGGGGCAGACCGAGGTGAGCGTCTTCGAAGGTGCGGTGCGCCTGTCGCCGCGCAGCCCGCTGGCCGGTGAGCTGGTGCTGCAGGCCGGCCAGCAAGCCCGCTTCAGCGCCGATGCGGTGGGCGCGGTGACGGCGGCCGACCAGGCCGCCACCGCCTGGGCCGAGGGCTTCATCGTGGCCCACGGCATGCGGCTGCAGGACTTCCTCGATGAGCTGGGACGCTACACGGCCGACACCCTGTCCTGCGACCCGGCGGCGGCCGGCTTGCGTGTCTCGGGCTCCTTCCCGCTGGCCGATACCGCTGTCGTGATGGACAGCCTGGCGCTCACGCTGGGCCTGGGCGTGGACCGCCGCCAGCGCATCTGGGGCGCGCGCCATGTGCGGCTGGTCGTGGCGACGGCCGGGTGAGCTCTTTTCTCCGCTCGCGTGTCATGAAGGTGGGGAGCTTGTCTTCCTGACTTCCCTCCAACCGGCCAGACCCTGATGCCATGACCTCCGCCAGCGCCGTCCGATCTCGCCAGTGCCTGCCGACGGCGCTGCTGCTGGCGCTGTCGTTGACATTTCTGCTGACCTGCAACCTACCCGCCTGGGCGCAGATGCAGCGCCGCTACGCCATCCCCGCGGGGACACTGGAGGAGGTGCTGGGCCGCTTCGGCCAGCAGGCTGGCATCCTGCTCTCGTTCCGTCCCGAACTCACCGCCGGCCTGCACAGCACCGGGCTGCAGGGTGCCTACGACAGCGCCGATGGCCTGGCCGCGCTGCTGGCCGGCAGCGGCCTGGAAGCACGACGCCTGCCCAATGGCAGCTACCTGCTGATGCGCACGGCGGACGCGGCCGGCGCGGCGCCACTCCCGCCCGTCACCATCAGCGCCACGGCCACCGACACCTCGGCCTATGCCGGTGGCTACCTGGCCAAGGGGGGAGGGCTGGGCATCCTCGGCAGCGCCGGGGTGATGGAGATTCCCTTTGCCACGCTCAACTACACGGCCGAGCTGCTGCAGGACCAGCAAGCCCGCAGCGTCGCCGACGTGGTGCTCAACGATGCCTCGATCCGCATGCTGACCTCCACCGGCGGCTTCGGCGAAACCTACCAGATCCGCGGCTATGGCCTGACCAGCGGCGACGTCGGCGTCAACGGCCTGTTCGGCCTGGCCTCGGGCAGCCGCATGCCGGCCGCCATGATCGAGCGGGTGGAGGTGCTCAAGGGGCCGGGCACGCTGCTCAACGGCATCAATCCGGGCGGCAGCATCGGTGGCAGCATCAACCTGGTCACCAAGCGCGCCGGGGACGAGCCCCTGACGCGCCTCACCGCGCTCTACCAGAGCCGCCGCCAGCCGGGCGTACAGGCCGATCTCGGGCGGCGCTTCGGCGACGACGATGCCTGGGGCATCCGCGTCAATGGCGTGCTGCGCGATGGCGAGGCCAGCATCGCCGGTGGCCATCAGGAGCTGGGCGCTGGCGCACTGGCGCTGGACTATCGTGGACGCGGCCTGCGCTGGTCGCTGGACGCCTACCACCAGCGCGAGGACAGCAGCAATTTCCGCCCGCAGGTGGGCTTCCTGCCGGGCGTGACGGCGCTGCCCTCACCGCCCTCAGGCGATGCCGACTTCTTCCCCGACAATCGCCTGCACCTGCAAGACGACGCCATCCTCACCCGGCTGGAGCTGGACCTCAGCGCAGGGCTCAGCGCCTATGCCGCCATTGGCTACCGGCACGGCGCCACGCAGCAGAACCTGCCCACCGGCTCGGTCGATGCCAGCGGCGCCGGCGTGGTGCGCAACGCCTACTACGATACCGACACCCGCACCATCACCGCCGACGCCGGGCTGCGCTGGCAGGTCAGCACCGGCGAGGCGCGCCACACCATCGCCGCCGGCGTGACGCGGCTGCAGCAGGAAGCCGCCTACGCCTACCTGACCTCGGCCACCACTGGCAGCTACAGCCTCTACACGCAAGCCGCGCTACCAGCCATCACCGGCACCCGCAGTGCCCCGCGCAAGGCCTACGACATGGTGCTGGAAAGCCTCACCCTGACCGATACGCTCTCGCTGGCCGGGGACCGCCTGCGCCTCTTCGCCGGCGCGCGCCGCCAGTCGGTGCGCTATGACAGCTACGACACCAGCAGCGGCAGCGGTGCGCCGGTCTCGACCTACGATGCCAGCGCGGTCTCCCCCCTGTGGGGCGTGGTACTGCGTCCACGCAACTGGCTTTCGCTCTACTTCAACTACACCGCCGGACTCACACGCGGCACCATCGTCCCCAGCGGCATGGTCAATGCCGGCCAGGTACTGGCACCGTATCGCTCGCGCCAGCTGGAGGGCGGCGTGAAGGCCGACTGGGGCAGCCTGACGAGCAACCTGTCGGTATTCCAGATCGACAACCCCAGCGCCATCATCACGGTCCTGCCGGGGTCGCCGGCCAGCAGTTCCTATGGCTACGACGGCCAGCAGCGCAATCGCGGCGTGGAATGGTCGGTCTACGGGGAAGTCGCGCGCGGCCTGCGCCTGCTGGGCAGTGCCACCTTCTACGACGCCCGCCTGCTGCGCACCGCCAATGGTGCCAACGACGGCCACACCGCCCCGGGCGTGCCGCAGCGCACCGCCAATCTCGGCACCGACTGGGAGACACCCTGGCTGGCCGGCCTGGCCTTCAATGCCCGCATGATCTACACGGCCCCGGTCTATTTCGATGCCGCCAACACCCTGCGGCTACCGGGCTGGACACGCTGGGACCTGGGCGCGCGCTACCGCACGCAGATCGGCGGCCGGGCCGTGGTGTGGCGCGCCAATGTCGAGAACCTCTTCAACCACCGTGCCTGGCTGCTGGACAATCCCTACGTGACGGTGGCCGCGCCGAGGACGGTGTTGTTGTCGGTGCAGGTGGATTTCTGAACCCCGGGCCTGCCATGTTTGCCCTGCGGGAACATGCATGGCGACAGCCCCCGGTGCTCCCACATCTTCTATAATCAAGGCCGGAGACAACCCATCGCCAGCAAGTTGCCGCTCAGTCATCGCGCCCATCCGGCGTGACGCGCGGCGACGATGCTGCGAGCAACGCACGGTGAATGGCATGGCACTGTATTTCAAGAACAAGAGACAAAAGACTTTCCTGGGTGCGCCCGTGGGCTGGCCATTGATGTTCCTGATGGCCATCGACCTGTGCATCGCCGGCCTGATGTTCCTGTCGGATCACGACTGGAGCGGCCTGATCCTGCTGTATCCACCGCTGGCGCTGGCCCTGGCCATGCTGGCCGACGCCCGCAAGGAAAAGGAAGCCGCCCGCCAGGCCGAACGTCGCCAGCGCCGCTGATCCCCTCCGCTCCACCAGATTCCAGCAGATTCACTATGCCCCAGGTTACCGACCGGCCCGCCGTACTGCTGGCCTCCCGCATTGCATTTTCCTATCCCGGCATGGAACTCTTCCATGACCTGACGCTGCGCATCACCGCGGGTGTGACGCTGGTGCGCGGCGGCGATGGCCGTGGCAAGACCACGCTGCTCAATATCCTGGGCGGCAGCCTGCCCGATGCCACCGGCGCGCTGGAACTGAATGGCGTGCGCCTGGACAGCGATGGCCCGGCCTATCGACGTGAAGTGTTCCATATCGATCCACGCAGCGAGGCCTACGACCAGATGACGCCGCCGGAATTCTTCGCGGCCATGCGCGCACGCTATCCGCGCTTCGACGCGCGCCTGCTGCCGGCGCTGACCGAGGGCCTGTCGCTCACGCCGCATCTGGAGAAGAAGCTCTTCATGCTCTCCACCGGCAGCAAGCGCAAGGTCTACCTGGCCGCCGCCTTCGCCGCCCATGCCACGCTGACGCTGCTGGACGATCCCTATGCCAGCCTGGACCGCGCCTCCATCAACGTCGTGGCACGCACGCTGGATGCGCATGCCGACGATGCGAAGCAGGCCTGGGTGGTCGCCATGTACGAAGCGCCGGACGACATCCGCCTGGCCGGGACCATCGACCTGGGTGACTAGGGCCTGCGGGCGCCACCGGCCCCCGCATTCGACAACAACTCCGACAACACCGAACGCAGCCAGCGATTGCCCGGATCGTGATGATAGCGCTCGTGCCAATGCTGCTTGACCGCGTAGTCCGGCAAGGTGAAGGGTACCGGGAAGACCTTGAAGCGTCCACGTCCCTCCAGTACCTCGGCCAATCGTTCGGGGATGGTCACCAGCATGTCGGTCTGCTCCACCACGAAGGCAATGCCCAGGTAGTTGGGGACCCGCAGCGCGATGTTGTGGGTGATGCCCTGGCTGGCGATTTCCCTGGCCAGGATCAGGTGGCCGGTGCCTGAGGTGGTGACCACGGCATGCTCTTCGCGCTCGAACTGCTTCAGGCTCAAGCGGTTGCGGATGCGCGGGTGGTCGGCGCTGGCCACGCAGACATAGCGCTGGCGGAACAGCGACTGCTGGTAGAAGCCGGCTTCCAGCTGCGGCATGAACCCCAGTGCCAGGTCGGCCTCGCCGGATTCGAGCAGGCGCGGCGTGTCCGTCGACAGGGGAACGATATCGATGTGGATCCCCGGCGAGGTGCGGCGCAGGTGCGCCCACAGGCGCGGCAGCAGCACCAGCTGGCTGATGTCGGTCATGCTGATGCAGAAGGTGCGCTCGGCGGTGGTCGGATCGAATCCGCTGCGATAGCCGAATACCTGCTCCAGCGAGGCCAGCGTGCCGCTGACCTGTGGCTCCAGTTCGCGCGCCAGCGGGGTCGGCTCCATCACGTTGGCAATGCGCACGAAGAGCGGATCATCGAAGTGCTCGCGCAGGCGCCCCAGGGCGATGCTCACGGCCGGCTGGCCCAGTCCCAGGTTGTCGGCGGCGCGGGTGACGCTGCGGGTCTTGTAGATCTCCTCGAAGACCTGCAGCAGGCGGATATCGGCGGTTTGCATGGTCATCGACACTATTCTTTATTCGAATGGAATCCATTAATACCATTGCATAGACCGAATGTCGATGCGGCGCGTACATTTTCGTCACAGAACAAAACCTGCCGCTTTCCCTCCGGGAATGCAGGCAGGAAATCAAATCACCTGGAGACGACACATGCTGCAACTGGGCACACTGGATGAGCTGCCATCCGACTATCGCGACGCACTGACCCGAGAACACCTGGTGCCACTCTGGCCCAGCCTGCGCAACGTATTGCCGCCGGCCAAGCCGATCCCACGCACGCAACCGGCCTGCTGGCGCTACCAGGCATTGCGGCCGCTGCTGCTGCAGGCCGGTGAGCTCACCCCGATGGAGAAGGCCGAGCGGCGCGTGCTGGTGCTGGCCAATCCCGGTCATGGCCTGGAGAAGATGCAAGCCAGCGCCGCCATCTACCTCGGCATGCAATTGCTGCTGCCCGGCGAATGGGCCCCCGCGCATCGCCATACCCCCAATGCCGTGCGCATGATCGTCGAAGGCGAGGGCGCCTACACCACGGTGGAGGGCGAGAAATGCCCCATGCAGCGCGGCGACCTGATCCTCACCCCCAGCGGCCTGTGGCACGAGCACGGCCATGACGGCCAGGATCCGGTGGTGTGGCTCGATGTCTTGGACCTGCCGCTGGTGCATTACCTGGAAACCTCCTACGTCCAGGAGGGCCAGGCGCAAACGGTAGCCGCCGGTGGCAGCGAGCGCGGCTATCGCAGCGGCGGCGTGGTGCCGGCGCCGATGTTCGTGCGTACCCAGCAACGCTATCCGATGCTGCGCTATCCCTGGGCCGAGGTGCGCGCCAGCCTGCTGGCGCTGGCCGCGCGTTCGCAGGCCGGGCAGGCGGTGCAGCTGGCCTACGTCAATCCGGAAAGCGGCGAGGATTGCCAGAACATCCTCGGCTATTCGGCACTGATGCTGCGTCCGGGCGAGACCCTGCAACTGCCGGCGCGCTCGCCGGCCATGGTGTTGCATGTGATCGAGGGCGCCGCCTCGGTGGTGGCGGCCGATGCCAGCTTCGCGCTGGTGCAGGCCGATACCTGCTGCGTACCGGGCTATGTGACGGTGAGCTTGCGCAATGCCTCGGCCAGCGAAGCGGCTTTCCTCTTCGTGGCCGACGAGAGCCCGCTGCACCGCAAGCTGGGTCTGTACGAAGTGCGCCAGCAGGCCTGAGTCCACCCACATTCCGAACTATCGCAGGCATGCGCCCGCTGCGGCTCATCTGCATGCCTGCGCCAGCAAGCAAGAAAGGATACTTCCATGACTCCATCCCTCCCCATCATCGTCGCCGGTGGCGGCATCGGCGGCCTGGCCGCCGCCTTGGCGCTGGTGCGCCAGGGCTTTGCCGTGACCGTGCTGGAACAGGCCGCCGAGATCGGCGAGATCGGCGCCGGCATCCAGCTGGGGCCCAATGCCTTCCATGCCTTCGACGCCCTGGGCATCGGCGAGAAGGCCCGCGCCCGCGCGGTCTATACCGACGAGATGGTGATGCACGATGCCGTCGATGGCCGCCTGGTCGGACGCATCCCCACCGGTGCGGCCTTCCGCGAACGCTTTGGCAATCCCTATGCGGTGATCCATCGCGTGGACGTGCATCTCTCGCTGCTGGAGGGGGCGCAGGAGACCGGGCAGGTGAGCTTCCTGACCTCGACCCGGGTGCAGCACGTGGAACAGGATGAACATGGTGTGACCGTCTATGACCAGCATGGTCGCGCCCATCGCGGGCAAGCCCTGATCGGCGCCGATGGCACCAAGTCGGTGGTGCGTGCGCAATACGTCAACGACCCGGCGCGGGTGACCGGTCACGTGGTGTATCGGGCGGTGATCGACAAGCGCGACTTCCCGGCCGACCTGCAGTGGAATGCCGCCAGCATCTGGGTCGGTCCGAATTGCCACCTGGTGCATTACCCGCTGCGCGGTGGCGAGCAGTACAACGTGGTGGTGACCTTCCACAGCCGCCAGCAGGAACAGTGGGGCGTGACCGATGGCAGCGCCGAGGAAGTGCAGAGCTACTTCCAGGAGATCTGCCCGCAGGCGCGCCAGCTGATCGACCTGCCCAGGAGCTGGAAGCGCTGGGCCACCGCCGACCGCGAGCCGATCGGGCAATGGAGTTTCGGTCGCGTCACACTGCTGGGCGATGCCGCCCATCCAACCACGCAGTACATGGCGCAGGGGGCCTGCATGGCGCTGGAAGATGCGGTGACGCTGGGCGAGGCCTTGCGCGTGAATGGCAACGATTTCCTGGCGGCCTTCGACCTGTACCAGCGTTCGCGGGTGGCGCGCACGGCGCGCATTGTCCTGTCCTCGCGCGAAATGGGGCGGATCTATCACGCCAAGGGGGTGGAACGGCTGGTGCGCAACGACCTGTGGAAGGGGCGCACGCCGGAGCGCTTCTATGACGCCATGGAATGGCTCTATGGCTGGAATGTGCAACGCTGCCTGGCGCAGGACTGAGGACACGCTCATGCAACTCTACAACTTCTTTCGCAGCGGCACCTCGCATCGCCTGCGCATCGCCCTGGAACTCAAGGGCCTTTCCTATGACTACGTGGCCGTGGACCTGCGCCGCGAAGAACACCTGGGTGCAGCTTACCGCGCTCGCCATCCGCAGGCCATGGTGCCGGCGCTGGTCGAGGGTGAACAGACGCTGATCCAGTCACCGGCCATCCTGGAGTGGCTGGAAGAACGCTACCCGATGCAGCCCCTGCTACCCGCCGATGCCGATGCGCGTGCGCGTGTGCGCGCGCTTGCGGCCATCGTCGGCTGCGACATCCATCCGGTCAACAACCGCCGCATCCTGCAATACCTGCGCCAGCACATGGGCTGCGACGAGGCTCACATCCAGCGCTGGTGCCAGCAATGGATAGGCGATGGCTTCGCCGCACTGGAAACCCTGCTGGCGCAGGATGGACAACGCGGCCCGTTCTGCTTCGGCGGCCAGGTGAGCCTGGCCGACGTCTATCTCATCCCCCAGGTGGACAGCGCGCGGCGCTTCCAGGTCGACCTGGGGCCGTATCCGCACATCGTCGCCATCGACCAGGCCTGCAGCCGCCTGCCCGCCTTCCAGCGCGCCGCGCCGGCGGTGCAGGTCGATGCGGCGGGCACGGCCTGATCATCCGATTCATCCTCATCACCTCACTCCACCAGGAAACGCTCCATGACATATCTCTTCCCTCCCGCCGGCGTAGTCGGCTTGCCCATGGCCGGCAGCCAGGCACTGTTCCCGGTGCGCCGGGTCTATTGCGTGGGTCGCAACTACGCGGCCCATGCGCGCGAGATGGGCTTCGACCCGGACCGCGAGCCGCCTTTCTTCTTCTGCAAACCCAATGATGCGCAATCCATCGTGGTGGTCCCCGCTGGCGAGACGGTGAGCTTGCCCTATCCGGCACTGACCCAGGACTATCACCACGAAGTCGAACTGGTGGTGGCCATCGGCAAGGCCGGCAAGGATATCGCGCCCGACCAGGCCGCCTCGCACATCGCCGCCTATGCGGTCGGCCTGGACATGACCCGCCGCGACCTGCAGATGAAGATGCGCGAGATGGACCGTCCCTGGGAGATCGGCAAGGCCTTCGACTATTCGGCCCCGGTGGGCGTGCTGCATCCGGTAGCCGCGACCGGCGCGATCACGCGCGGCGAGGTCGCCCTTGAAGTCGATGGCGTGACGCGCCAGAAGAGCGACCTGACGCACCTGATCTGGTCGGTCGACGAGATCATCGCCAACCTCTCCACGCTGTTCGAACTGCAGCCCGGCGACCTAATCTTCACCGGCACGCCCGAAGGCGTCGGCGCGGTACGTAGCGGCCAGACCCTGCATGCCCATATCGACGGTCTTACCCCGATCACGGTCAGGATCGCCTGACCCCATCGCACACCGCGCAACATCGCGCATCACGACGAAGCGGCGCCACGCAGCGCCGCTCATCCCTCATCCAACCGAGGAGACATGCCATGCACGCCAGGCAAGACGTACAGCAATTCATCGACCAGCTTCCCTTCTCGCGGCTACAGCGCCTGACGCTGTGGCTGTGCTTTTTGGTAGTGACCGTGGACGGTTTCGACACGGCCGCCATCGGTTTCATCGCCCCGGCCATCCGCGCCGAGTGGCAACTCTCCGCCAGTGCGCTGGCACCGCTGTTCGGTGCCGGCCTGTTCGGCCTGATGGCCGGCGCGCTGATATTCGGCCCGCTGGCCGACCGCCTCGGGCGCAAGACCATCCTGCTGTTCTCGGTCCTGTTCTTCGGCCTGGCGAGCCTGGCAGCGGCCTGGTCGCCCAGCCTGGGGGCACTGGTGGCCTGGCGCTTCCTGACCGGGCTGGGACTGGGTGGAGCCATGCCTTGCGCCATCACCATGACCTCCGAGTATTGCCCCTCGGCACGGCGCTCCACGCTGGTGACGCTGATGTTCTGCGGCTTCACCATCGGCTCGGCCGTGGGCGGGCTGGCCTCGGCGCATCTGCTGGTGCAATTCGGCTGGCGCGGGGTGCTGCTGGTGGGCGGCATCCTGCCCTTGCTGCTGGTGCCGGCGCTGGCATTGTGGCTGCCGGAATCGCTGCGCTTCCTGGTGAGCCGGCAGGCCTCCACGGCGCGCCTGCAGGCGCTGCTGCGCCGGCTGGCACCGGGCGTGAGCGAACCGCCCGAGTTGAGTGTTGGCGACAGGGCCGCCGGCACGCCCGTGCGCGCGCTCTTCAGCGGCCACTATGCGGTGGGGACGAGCTTGCTGTGGGTCAGCTTCTTCATGAGCCTGCTGATCATCTACCTGATCTCCAGCTGGCTGCCGACCCTGCTCACCCATGCCGGCGCGTCCATGAGCCGGGCCTCGCTGGTGACCTCGACCTTCCAGATCGGCGGCACCCTGGGCGCCATCGTACTGGGACGGTTCATGGACCGCGCCGGCGCGCATCGCACGCTCTCGCTGGCCTATGTGCTGGGAGCGGTGTGCGTGGCCATGAGTAGCCTCAGCGGTGGACAGCTGTGGCTGCTGGTGCTGGCCATCTTCGGCGTGGGGGTGTTCGTCAGTGGCTCGCAGGTGGGCGCCAATGCACTGGCCGCGCAGTTCTATCCCACCCACAGTCGCGCCACCGGCGTGAGCTGGGCCAATGCCGCCGGACGTTGCGGCTCGGTAGTCGGCTCACTGTGCGGCGGCTGGATGATGTCGATGGACCTGGGCATGGGCGTGATCCTGTCAATGCTGGCGGTGCCGGCCCTGGTCTCGGCGCTGGCCATCGCCGTGCTGGGACGGCGGCATGCGGCATGGACACGTCAGCCGGTCTCCACCTGAGCGGCTGACGGCAAGCTGCTGCGGCGGCATTGCCGCAGACCAAGAGGGCGTGCCGATGTCATGGACATCGGGGCGGCCCTGCTTGGTTTCCCCTTTGTTGTCTCCTATGCTGGAACAGCAGCCTGTCACACGGGCTGTTGTTTTTTATTGCTTTCCGGTTACGCCATGCGCCGGATTGCCAACCAGCAATGCAGTGATAACAAGGGGAAAACCATGCAGCTTTCCAACGTCACGATCCGCGTTCGCCTGTGGCTGGGCTTCGGCCTGTTGATGGTACTGATGCTGGCGATGGCCGCCTCGGGCATCACCCGCCTGGGGCAGTTGAACGGGCAGATGAAGGACGTCATCCATGACAAGTATCCCAAGACCGTGGTGGCCGGCGACATCGTCGACCAGCTCAACCTGGTGGCACGATCGGTGCGCAACATCCTGTTGCTCAAGAACGAGGCACAGATCAAGAGCGAATACGATCGCATCGGCGATGCCGACCGCGCCATCCGCGCCGACCTGGCGCAACTGGACAAGCTGCTGGTGGACGCCGACGGCCGTGCCGCGCTGGCGAAGCTGGTCTCGGCACGTGCAGCCTATCTGGACAAGCGCGACAAGGTCCTGACCATGGTGCAGCAGGGTGGCAAGGCCGGTGCCATCGATGTGCTCATCGATGAAGTGCGGCCCGTGCAGAACGATTACATGAATGCCGCCGATGCCCTCATCAAGCTGCAGCACAACATGATGAAGACCGCGGGTGAGGAGGTGGAGGACAACTACGCCCATGCGCGCGCGCTGTTGAGCGGCCTGACCATCGCCGGCCTGCTGGCAGCAGTAGCCATCGCCTGGATGATCACGCGCAGCATCACTGCGCCGCTGGACCGCGCGGTGCGCGTGGCCGAGACGGTGGCCGCAGGCGATCTGACCTCGGCCATCGACGACCGCGGTCGGGACGAGACCAGCATGCTCCTGCGTGCCTTGAAGAAGATGAACGAGCGCCTGCTGGAGATCGTCAGCCAGGTGCGCGTCTCCACCGACACCATCGCCACGGCCAGCAGCGAGATTGCCCGGGGCAACCTGGACCTGTCCTCGCGCACCGAGCAACAGGCGGCCTCGCTGGAAGAGACCGCCTCCTCGATGGAAGAACTGACTGCCACCGTGAAACAGAACGCCACCCACGCCAGCGAAGCCAACACCCTGGCCGGCTCGGCCTCGGACGTGGCGCGCCAGGGTGGCAGCGTGGTCAGCCAGGTGGTGCAGACCATGAGCGCCATCGATGCGTCGTCCAAGCGCATCGTGGACATCATCGGGGTCATCGATGGCATCGCCTTCCAGACCAATATCCTGGCGCTGAACGCAGCAGTGGAAGCGGCGCGGGCCGGCGAGCAGGGTCGTGGCTTTGCGGTGGTGGCATCGGAAGTACGCGCACTGGCGCAACGCTCGGCCACCGCCGCGCACGAGATCAAGGCCCTCATCGCCGACTCGGTGGCGCGGGTGGCCGATGGCAGCAAGCTGGTGGAGCAGGCCGGGCACACCATGCAGGAGGTGGTGGAAAGCGTGCAGCGGGTGGGGGCGGTGGTCAACGAGATCAGCGCGGCAGGGCAGGAGCAGAGCGCCGGCATCGAACAGGTCAACCTGGCCATCGTGCAGATGGACCAGGTGACGCAACAGAATGCCGCGCTGGTGGAACAGGCCGCCGCCGCCGCGCAATCCCTGCAGGATCAGGCGGCGCATCTGGCGCGGCTGGTCTCGGTGTTCAAGCTGGAGGGCGGGGCGCCGGAATTGCGGGTCATTACGGCACCGGTGGGGCGGACCTTGCAATATGCCTGAGCGCCGCGCCGGCTGAGCGGCCGGCGCCCGCCACCGTCCATGGACGCGAGAACCGGTGCAAGACCGGGAGGAAGGCTATGATATGCACGTACGCGTACCCCCGATGCAGGGGTCGCGACCAGAACATCCAACAGGAGACGCTACGTGAGCATAGACATCCAGCCCCGGACGGTGATCGGTTCCGCGCATTACCGCCAGGACGAAAAGACCGACTACCGGTGGAATATCCCCGAGTTCTTCAACATCGGTATCGAGGCCTGCGACAAGTGGGCCGATGGCAGCGCCCGACCGGCCATCATCAGCGAGGAGGCCGACGGCACCGTCACCACCTGGAGCTTCGACCAACTGAAGTCGCTCAGCGACCAGTTTGCCAACGTCCTGGCCGAGGCCGGGGTGAAGCGGGGTGACCGCATCGGCATCTACCTCTCGCAGCGCATCGAAACGGTCATCACCCACATCGCCGCCTACAAGCTGGGGGCCATCACGGTGCCGCTGTTCTACCTGTTCGGCCCCGACGCCATTGCCTATCGCCTGCAAAACAGCGGTGCCACCGCACTGGTGACCGATGGCAGTGGCATGGAAAAAGTCCATCTGGCCGGCGAGCTGCCGGACCTGAAGGTGATCTATTGCGTCGAGCCCTCCGACATCGTGCTGCCCCAGACCACCGACTTCTGGGATCGCCTGAACGCCGCTCCCGCCCTCTACACGCCGCAACCCACGCTGGCCGATGACCCGGCCATGATCATCTACACCTCCGGCACCACCGGCAAGGCCAAGGGTGCGCTGCATGCCCATCGCGTACTGCTGGGCCACCTGCCGGGCGTGGAGGTGTCGCACGACAGTTTCCCCCAGCCCGGCGACCGCTTCTGGACTCCGGCGGACTGGGCCTGGATCGGTGGCTTGCTCGATGTGCTGCTGCCCTCGCTGTTCCATGGCGTGGCGGTGGTGGCCAGGCGGCTGGAGAAGTTCGATGCCGAGGCGGTCTTCGGGCTGCTGGCGCGGCATGGCATCCGCAACGTGTTCTTCCCGCCGACGGCGTTGAAGATGCTGCGCAGCACGCCCGCGCCGCGCGAGCAATGGGATTTCAGCCTGCGCAGCGTGGCCAGCGGCGGCGAGACACTGGGTGACGATCTGATCGCCTGGGGCCGCCAGGCGCTGGGCGTGACCATCAATGAATTCTATGGGCAGACCGAGTGCAACCTGGTGGTGTCCTCGTCCTCGCGGCTCTATCCCAGCGCCTCCGGCAGCATGGGCCGCGCGGTGCCAGGCCACGACGTGCAGATCGTCGACGACGAGGGCCAGATCGTGGCGCCGGGGACGGTGGGCAACATCGCCATCCGCTCACCCGATCCGGTCATGTTCCTGCGCTACTGGCGCAACGAGGAAGCCACGCGGGAAAAGTTCGCCGGCGATTTCCTGCTCACCGGCGACCTGGGCAACATGGATGAGGGCGGCTATATCCGCTACCTGGGCCGCAATGACGACGTCATCACCAGTGCCGGTTATCGCATCGGGCCGGCGCCGATCGAGGAATGCATCATGCGTCATCCGGCCGTGCGTATCGCGGCGGTGGTGGGTATCGCCGACGAACTGCGCACCGAGGTGGTCAAGGCCTTCGTGGTGCTCAAGGAGGGCCATGCCGGCGACCCGGCCATGGTGGCGGCGTTGCAACAACATGTGCGCTCGCAATTGGCGGCGCACGAATATCCGCGCCTGATCGCCTTCGTCGATGCCCTGCCGACCACCGCCACCGGCAAGATCATGCGCAAGACGCTCAAGGAAATGGGCAGTTAGCGCCCACCGGCCGGGCTGCTTTTTCCGCTGTTTCTTCATGTCGAGCCGCCCCTGGGTGGCTCGCATCACATAGGCTGTTGGGGTCAAGAATATCCAAAAGATTCGATATTTTTCTAGCGCGAATTCGGCAGTAATCTCAATTAATTGACGAAGTCATTCTCGTAATATTTCGATTAAACGCCAGCAGATTAGCGCGTATAAATGTTTGTCACGGATAGTATGTGCCTTATTAATTGTAGCTAATCGACCATCGTCTCCAGCCACCCGATCCTTGCGCTCATGAAAAACACCGAGACTCCACCGAGCGCCCGCGTCATCTTCGGACAGAATGTCAGGAGAGTTCGCCGGCTGAAAGAGATGTCACAGGAAGAACTGGCCTTCCGGGCCGACATCAGTCGAACCTACCTGAGCGAAGTTGAACGTGGAGACCGCAACATCTCCGTGGACAACATGGAAGCCCTCGCCCAGGCCCTTGAAATGGAATTGCCCGACCTGCTGCGCCAGACGCTGCTGTCGCTGCCTAGCGAGGAGGTCCGCTCACCCGACTGAAGGGCTGGCCTGCTTGCCGGCGCGGCCCGGTCGGGCCTGGGGAGGGAGAACGGAAGAAGGAAGGGGAAAACGCAGGCTGAACACCGTACTCCCTCCCGGCACGCTACGCACGCTGGCCTGCCCGCCATGCAGGCTCATGATGGAACGCACGATGGCCAGACCCAGGCCGCTGGAACCGCTGGCGCTGCTGCGCGAGGGATCGGCACGATAGAAGCGGTCGAAGATGCGCTCCTGCAGTTCGGGGTGGATCCCGCTACCGGGATTGGCGACCTCGATGACGGTAGCCCCGTCGACCATGCTGGCCGTGATCGCGATGACACCCTGCTGCGGCGTATAGCGGATCGCATTGGCCACCAGATTGCCCACGGCCCGCCGCAACAACATCATGTCGGCGTGGATGCGTCCGGTGCCATGGATGGCGATGCGCACCTGGGCCTCCTCGGCGATGCCCTCGAAGTAGTCGGCGATCTTGCCCAGCTCCTCCCTGACATCCAGTGCCTGCACCTGCATCACCACATGCGCATTTTCCGCGCGCGCCAGGAAGAGCATGCTCTCCATCATCCGCGACAAGCGTTCGTACTCTTCGATATTGGAACTGAGCAGAGCCTGATACTCCTCCACCGGACGCGGCTTGCCCAGCGCCACCTGGGTCTGCACCATGAGGTTGTTGAGCGGTGTGCGCAAGTCATGGGCCAGGTCGGCGGAGAACTGGCTCAATTGCTGGAAGCTGCCGGAGAGGCGGTCCAGCATCCCGTTGAAGGATTCCACGATCTCGTGCAGCTCTTGCGGCGCGGCCTGGATATCGAGCCGGGTATCGAGCCGGTTGGCGGAAATGGCGCGCGTCTGCGACGCCATCATGCGCAAGGGCTGCAAGCCGCTGCGCACGAACAGAAAACTCAGCAGCGTCGCCAGCACCGTGCCGATGCTGGCGGCCACCCAGACATCGGAGCGATATTCGGAGAGCAGCATCATGCGATCCGAGGCCGTGCGCACCACCAGCACGATGGCCTGCTCCCCCGAACGCGTCATGGGCTTGCTGGCGATGTAGCGGGCATGCTGATCGCCCAGCTTCCACGACTGGATGCTGTCCCACTCGCGGATGGCGATCTGGCTCAGGTCGATGCCGGGCGGGGCGCGTTCGGGATCGTGGCTTTCCAGCAGCGTCGTGCCATCGGCGCGCGCGATGCGCACCAGCAGCTGGTCGTGGCCGCTCAGGTTGTCCAGCACCAGGTGGCGCCGCGCCAGGATGTCTTCCAGCGAGGCCGAATCCTGGACCAGGTGATTGATGGAGCGGCACTTGCCGGCCAGCTCCTCGTCGTCGCGCCGTTCCAGCTGCACATGCAGCGCATGGCACAGGTAGCTGCCAAACCCGGCGAAGGTGACGATGGCCAGCAGCGCGAACAGCACCACCAGCCGCAGGTTCATCGAGGCGGGTGCATGCTGCTTCACGGCCTGGCCTCGAAGACATAGCCCATGCCCCAAACGGTATGCAGCAGCTTCTTGTCGAAGCCATCGTCAAGCTTGGCGCGCAGGCGCCGCACGGCGACATCGACCACATTGGTATCGCTGTCGAAATTCATGTCCCACACCTGCGAGGCAATCTGCGGGCGCGACAGTACCTCGCCGGGACGGCGAATCAGCATATGCAGCAGGGCGAATTCCTTGGCGGTCAGGTCGATGCGCTGGCCGGCACGGGTGGCCTTGCGGCGCACGACGTCGAGCACCACATCGTCATACTCGATCACGTCGGCCTCGCGGCTGGGTCCGCGCCGCAACAGCGTGCGCACGCGCGCCAGCAGCTCGGTGAAGGCGAAGGGCTTGACCAGGTAATCGTCGGCGCCCAGCTCCAGCCCCTTGACGCGGTCATCCACCTCGTCGCGGGCGGTCAGGAAGAGCACCGGCGTGTCGTGGGTGCGGCGCAGCTCGCGCAGGATGTCCCAGCCATTCATGCCAGGCAGCATCACATCCAGGATGATCAGCTTGTAGTCCAGCGTGCGGGCATTGTGCAGGCCATCCACGCCGGTCTGCACCCAGTCCACCACGAAGCCGGACTCGGTCAGGCCGCGACGCAGATAGTCGCCCGACTTGGGCTCGTCTTCTACCAACAAGATGTGCATGTTCGGATTCCTGGCGGGCAAGGCGCCAACACGGTCGCTGACAAGGCGATATTGTGAACCAGCGGGCAAGCCTATTCATTACAAATCTGTAATGACTGAGCAATCTTTCTGTGCGGACCGGCTGCCTAGAATGCATCCCAACGATACGCCAGACGCTGCGGGAAGCACCAGCAACGGCAGGGCGGTCGACGGTGCCAGCTGCATTATCCCCTCTGCGGCCTGGTGTCTTGTGTATCACTTTCCCCCTTCAAGGAGCATCCTCATGAAAACTTCGCAATTGATCCTCGGCACCCTGGTTGCCGCTTTCTCCCTGTCCGCCTTCGCCCAGTCCACCGTCCCCACCGAAGCTGCCCGCGACCAGGCCAACCTGACCGCCCGCAACAACTACCCGGTCATCAAGTTCACCAGCACCAAGACCCGCGCCGATGTCATGGCCGAACTGAAGGCCGCCCGCCTGGGCGAGCCGATGCAAGCCAGCGCAGCCAAGCCGTCGGTCAAGGACAGCAGCACCCAGGACCAGGCCTTTGACTCCTCCCTCTACAACGGGGCATAATCGGCGCCGACCGGCTGGTCTGACTCCAATCCAGCGGCTACCCGCCTTCACCGGCCGGTAGCCGCGCCAATTTCCGATGCGCGCTCTCATCCTCTTCCTGGCCTTGCTCTTGCCGCTGCAGCTCTCCTGGGCAGCGATGGCGAGCTATTGCCAGGGGGAACGCAGCAGCGCGCCGGCCCATCCGGGCCATCATGAACACCCCGCAGCCCAGTCGGCGCAGACCGACAGCGACCACGCCAAGACCGGCGAGGCCGACAGCGGCTGCTCCCTCTGCCAGTTCTCCTGCATGAAATCGGTGCAATGGCCGCGCCTGTCCATGGCCGACCATGGCGGCACATCGCTTGAGGTGTTCCGCAGCGGCACCTGCCATCCCGCCTCCCACATCGCCGACGGGCCCGACAAGCCCAACTGGCTGCTCGCCGCCTAAGCCGGCGAGAACGCACACACTTTCCCTGCTCTCGCCGGATTCCCCTCATCTTCACTGGAGAATTCGATGTACCGGCACAGCCATCTGCTGGCGCTAGCCCTGCTCGCGCCCAGCCTGGTCCTTGCACAAGGACCGACCCCACCCATTGCTTTGCCCATTTCCGCCCCGGCTACCGGTCAGGCGGAGCTGCTGACCCTGTCCTCGGCGCTGGCACTGGCCGACGCCGGCAACCGCGCGCTGGCCGCCGCCCAGAAGGAAATCGAGGCCCTCGACGCCAGCCTCGAACAGGCTGGCGCACGACCCAACCCGGAGTTTTCCGCGCTGATGGAAGACACCCGCAAGTCCAGTCGCACCACCACCTACCAGGTCAACCAGCCCATCGAACTGGGCGGCAAGCGCAGTGCCCGCATCGAGGCGGCGGAGCGCACCCGCGACATGGCCGTGCTGGACCATGCCAGCCAGCGCAGCGCCCTGCACGCGCGCGTGAGGGCAGCCTTCCATGAGGCCGTGCTGGCCATGGAGCGCCAGCGCCTGGCGCGCGACCTGGTCACGCTGGCGCAGACCGCCGCCGACATGACGGCGCGCCGCGTGCAAGCCGGCAAGGTCTCGCCGGTGGAACAGACCCGGGCGCAACTGGCGCTCTCCAACGCACGCCTGGAAGCCGGCCAGGCCGACAGCGACGTGACGCTGGCACGCCGCCAGCTGGCCAGCCTCTGGGGCGCCACCGATCCCGGCGCGCCACTGGCCGACATCGGCGTGGAAACGCTGCCCGAGCTGCCCGATATCGGCACCCTGACCACGCGGGTGGCCAACGGCCCGGTTGTGCAGATGGCACGCCTGGAGGTGGAGCGCCGCCGTGCGCTGGCGCGCATCGAAAGCAGCAAGCGTGTGCCCGATCTCACCGTGAGCCTGGGCAACAAGCGCGACGAGGAAGCCGCCCGCAACATGTGGGTGGTCGGCTTCTCGGTGCCGATCCCAGTGTTCGACAGCAACCGCGGCAATGAACTGGAAGCGCTGAAACGCGTGGACAAGGCCCGCGACGAACAGGCCATGGTCGAGCTGCAACTGCAAAACGATGCCGCCCAGGCCTACGAGCGCCTGCGCAATGCCCGCCAGGAAGCGCAGGCCCTGCGCGAGGACATCGTCCCCGGCGCACAAAGCGCCTACCTCGCCGCGCGTACCGGGTTCACGCTGGGCAAGTTCGCCTTCCTCGACGTGCTGGACGCCCAGCGCAGCTATTTCCAGGCCCGGGCGCAGTACTGGAAGGCCCTCTCCGGCGCCTTTCAGGCCAGCGCCGAACTGGACCGCCTGGCCGGCGACGCCGCCCTCACTCCACCCAATCCACAATGAGACCGCACATGAAGACACGCGTGAGCAACAAACAGAAACTCGCCATCGCGGCCATCCTCGCCGTCGCCGCCCTGCTGTCGGGATGGGCGCTGATGCAGGGCCAGGGCGCGCAAGCCAATGCCACACCGGACAGCGCAGCCGCCAGCAAGCATCAGGATGACAAGGATGACAAAAACGACGACCACGGCCACGACGACAAGCCTGAACATAAGCCCGACAGCAAGCAAGCCCATGCCGAAGAGGGCGAGCATCACGATGAAGAAGGTGAAATCGCCCTGAGCCAGGAACAGATCACCGCCGCCGGCATCGTGCTGGCACAGGCCGCACCGGCCAGCCTGGAGAGCGGCCTGCAACTACCCGGCGAGATCCGCTTCAACGAAGACCGCACCGCCCACGTCGTGCCGCAGGTGGCCGGCGTGGTGGAGTCGGTCTCGGCCAACCTGGGCCAGAAGGTGAAGAAGGGCCAGGTACTGGCCGTCATCAGCAGCAGCGCCGTCTCCGAACAGCGGGCCGATCTGATCAACGCCCAGCAACGCCTGGCGCTGGCACGCAGCAACTGGCAACGCGAGAAGCAGCTCTGGGAACAGAAGATCTCGGCCGAGCAGGACTACCAGCAGGCCCGGCTGGCCTTGCAGGAGGCCGAGGTGGCCGTGCGCAATGCCGGTCAGAAGCTGCATGCCATCGGCGCCGTCAGTGGCAAAGCGACGGCCAGCCTCAATCGCTATGAGATCCGCGCGCCCTTCGATGGCACCGTGGTCGAGAAACACCTGAGCCTGGGCGAAGCCGTGCGCGAGGACGCCAATGCCTTCCTGATCTCCGACCTCTCCACGGTCTGGGCCGAGATCATCGTCTCGCCCAAGGACCTGCAACAGGTCCGCGTGGGCGGACGCGCGGTGGTGCGCGCCACTGCCTTCGAGGCCAGCGCCAGCGGCACGATCGCCTACGTCGGCGCACTCATCGGCGAACAGACCCGCACCGCGCGCGCCCATGTGGTGTTGCCCAATCCGCAGGACAGCTGGCGCCCCGGCCTGTTCGTCTCGGTGGACGTGATGAGCCAAGTCACCCAGGTGCCGGTGGCGGTCGCGGCCGATGCCCTGCAGACGGTGGAAGGCAAGAGCGTGGTCTTCGTGCGCACGGACGACGGCTTCAAGGCGCAGCCGGTACGCACCGGTCGCAGCGATGGCAAATTCGTCGAGATCCTCGATGGCCTGCAGGCCGGCGACCAGGTCGCCAGTGCCGGCAGCTTCGCGCTCAAGGCCGAACTGGGCAAGGGCGCCGCCGAACACAGCCACTGATGGCCGCCGCGCCACTACTTCATTCGAGAGACCACGATCATGTTTGAACGCATCATACGCTTCGCCATCGAGCACCGATGGCTGGTCCTGCTGGCGGTGCTGGGCATGGGCGCCTATGGGGTCTACAGCTACCAGAAGCTGCCCATCGACGCCGTGCCCGACATTACCAACGTGCAGGTCCAGATCAACACCGCCGCCCCCGGCTACTCACCGCTGGAAACCGAGCAGCGCATCAGCTATCCGCTGGAGACGGCCATGTCGGGCCTGCCCCAGCTGGAACAGGTCCGCTCGCTGTCGCGCTACGGCCTGTCGCAGGTGACGGTGATCTTCAAGGATGGCACCGACATCTACTTCGCCCGCCAGCTGGTCAACGAACGCCTGCAGCAAGCCAGGAGCCAGCTGCCGGGCGGCATCGATCCTGCCATGGGACCGATCTCCACCGGCCTGGGCGAGATCTACCTGTGGACCGTGGAAGCCCGCGAGGACGCCCGCAAACCCGATGGCACGCCCTATGGCGCCAGCGACCTGCGCGAGATCCAGGACTGGGTCATCAAGCCGCAGCTGCGCCTGGTGCCGGGCGTGACCGAGATCAACACCATCGGCGGCTATGCGCGCGAATTCCTGGTGGCGCCGTCGGCCGAGCGGCTGGCCTCCTACGGCATGACCATGGACAGCATCATCAAGGCGCTGGAGAAGAACAACAGCAATGTCGGCGCCGGCTACATCGAGCGGCGCGGCGAGCAATACCTGATCCGTGCCCCCGGCCAGGTCGGCTCCATGGAAGACATCGGCAATATCGTGCTGGCCAATGTACGCGGCGTGCCCATCCGCATCCGCGACGTGGCCGAGGTCGGCGCGGGGCGCGAACTGCGCACTGGAGCGGCCACCGAGAATGGCCGCGAGGTGGTGCTGGGTACCGTCTTCATGCTGATCGGCGAGAACAGCCGCACGGTCTCGCAGGCGGTCGACAAGAAGATGCGCGAGATCAACCGCAGCCTGCCCGAGGGGGTGGAAGCCATCACCGTCTACGACCGCACCGTGCTGGTGGACCGCGCCATCGCCACGGTGAAGAAGAACCTGGTCGAGGGCGCGCTGCTGGTCATTGCGGTGCTGTTCGTCTTCCTCGGCAATATCCGCGCAGCCGTCATCACGGCCATGGTGATCCCGCTGGCGATGCTGTTCACCTTCACCGGCATGGTCTCCAACAAGGTCAGCGCCAACCTCTTGAGCCTGGGGGCGCTGGACTTCGGCATCATCATCGATGGCGCCGTGGTGATCGTGGAAAACTGCGTGCGCCGCCTGGCCCACGCCCAGCAACACCATGGCCGCCCGCTCACCCGCAACGAACGTTTCCACGAAGTCTTCGCGGCAGCAAAGGAAGCGCGCCGGCCGCTGCTGTTCGGCCAGCTGATCATCATGATCGTCTACCTGCCCATGTTTGCGCTGACCGGCGTGGAAGGGAAGATGTTCACGCCGATGGCCTTCACCGTGGTGGCCGCGCTGCTGGGTGCGATGATCCTGTCGGTGACCTTCATCCCGGCGGCCATTGCGCTGTTCATCGGCGAGAAGGTATCCGAGAAGGAGAACGTCATCATGCTGTGGGCCAAGCGCCTCTATGCGCCGCTGCTCACCCGCATCATGGACAACAAGCCGGTCGTGCTCACCTTTGCCGCCGCGCTGATCGTGGTCAGCGGTGCGCTGGCCACGCGCCTGGGGACCGAGTTCGTCCCCAGCCTGAACGAAGGCGACATGGCCATCCAGGCGCTGCGCATTCCCGGCACCAGCCTGACGCAATCGCTGGAGATGCAGCAGCAGATCGAGAAGACCCTCAAGCAGCAGTTCCCCGAGATCGAGCGCGTCTTCGCCCGCACCGGCACGGCCGAGGTGGCCTCGGACCCGATGCCACCCAACATCTCCGACGGCTACATCATGCTCAAACCTGAGTCGCAATGGCCAGAGCCGCGCAAGACGCATGCGCAACTGCAGCAGGCCATCCAGGAAACCGTGGCACGGATTCCGGGCAACAGCTACGAGTTCTCGCAACCGATCCAGCTACGCTTCAACGAGCTGATCTCGGGGGTGCGCAGTGACGTCGCGGTCAAGATTTTCGGTGACGACATGACGGTGCTCAACGACACCGCCGCCAAGGTCGCCGCAGTGCTGCAGAAGACGCCGGGCGCCACCGAGGTCAAGGTCGAGCAGACCACCGGCCTGCCGATGCTCTCCATCGATATCGACCGCCAGAAGATCGCGCGCTATGGTTTGAATGTCTCCGACATCCAGGACACGCTGGCCACCGCCATCGGCGGCACCCAGGCCGGCACGCTGTTCCAGGGCGACCGTCGCTTCGCCATCGTGGTGCGCCTGCCGGAGCAGGCCCGCGCCGACCTGGAGGCGTTGCGCCGCCTGCCCATCGCGCTGCCACTGCAGGAGGGTGCCAGCCGTACCAGCTACGTCCCGCTGGGTGAGGTCGCCAGCCTCACCATCGCGCCCGGCCCCAACCAGGTCAGCCGCGAAGATGGCAAGCGCCGCATCGTGGTCAGCGCCAACGTGCGCGGACGCGACCTGGGTTCCTTCGTGGCCGATGCCGAACAGGCGCTGCAGGCCCAGGTCAGGATCCCGACCGGTTACTGGACCACCTGGGGCGGCCAGTTCGAGAACCTGCAATCGGCCACGCGGCGACTGCAGGTGGTCATTCCGGTGGCGCTGCTGATGGTGTTCGTGCTGCTGTTTGCGATGTTCAACAACGTCAAGGATGGCTTGCTGGTATTTACCGGCATCCCCTTCGCGCTGACCGGCGGCATCCTGGCGCTGGCCGCGCGCGGCATCCCGATGTCGATCTCGGCGGCGGTGGGCTTCATTGCGCTGTCCGGGGTGGCGGTGCTGAACGGGCTGGTGATGATCTCCTTCATCCGCAGCCTGCGCGAAGAAGGCCGCTCGCTGGATGAGGCCATCCACGAGGGTGCCATGACGCGTCTGCGACCGGTGCTGATGACCGCGCTGGTGGCCTCGCTGGGCTTCGTGCCGATGGCGCTGGCCACCGGTACCGGTGCCGAAGTGCAACGGCCGCTGGCGACCGTGGTCATCGGCGGCATCCTGTCCTCTACCGCGCTGACGCTACTGGTACTGCCGCTGCTGTACCGCCTGGCGCATCGTAAGGATGAGGAGGCCACTCCCTGAAGACAGGTCCTGCCGGGCGGCTCAGCGGTAGCGCTGCGGCGTGCGCAGCAGTTCGGCGAACTGCTCGCCCGGCATGGGCTTGGCGTACCAGTAACCCTGGTACAGCGAGCAACCCTGGGCATACAGCAGGTCGCGCTGTTCACGGGTTTCGCCCCCCTCGGCGATGATGGACAGTTCCAGGCTCTGGCCCAGCATGATGATGCTGCGCACGATGCTGGCGGTGGCGGCATCGCTGTGCATGCGGCGCACGAAGCTCTGGTCGATCTTGAGCTGGTCGATGGGGAAGCGTCCCAGGTAGGAGAGCGAGGAATAGCCGGTGCCGAAATCGTCCAGCGAGATCGACACCGCCTGCGCCTTCAGGGCGTGCATGCGATCGATCACCTCGTCGATGTGATCGACCATCATGCTTTCGGTCAGCTCGACCTTGATGCTGTCGGTCTTGACGTGGCTGTCGCGCAAGGTCTGGCAAAAGCGCTGCACGAAGCGGGGGCTCTGGAATTCCTGCACCGATACATTGACGGCCACCACCAGGTCACGCGCCAGGCCCTCGGCCTGCCACGCCTGCATGTCGACACACACCTGCTGCAGCAGCTGGTGGCCGATCTCTTCCATCAGGCCCAGCTCCTCGGTCACTGCGATGAAATGGCCCGGCATCAACAATCCGCGCTGCGGATGCTGCCAGCGCAGCAGCGCCTCCGCTCCGAGCACATCGCCCTCGTAACTGACCTGGGGCTGGTAATGCACCACGAACTGACGCTGCTGCACGGCCTGACGCAACTCGTTCTCCAGCGTGCTGCGCTGGTTGGCCAGCGCCTGCATGGCCGGGTCGAAGAAGCGGAACACGCCGCGACCGGCGATGCGTGCCTGCACCATGGCCAGCTCGGCCTGCAGGATCACCTCCTCGGCGGCATGATCGTGGTGGCGCACGATGTTGATGCCCACGCTCAGCGAGCAGGGCGAGGCCGTCGCCCAGGACGCCTGCAGATCCTCGAAGGTGGCCAGCAGCTTGTGGGCGAGCGCTTCACACAGCTTGATGCCATCGCCGATCTGCTGTCCTTTCAGTTCGGTCAGCAAGGCGAACTTCTCGCCTTCCAGGTGGGCCAGGGTCTGATCGGGCGTCACGCAACTGCCCAGACGTCGGGCGCAATCGATGAGGAAGCGCTCGGCTTCATCGGCCTTGACGGCGCCATAGGCGAAATCGCTGCGATGGACCTCGATACACATCACGGCGGCGATGTTGCCGCTGCTGGCCATGCGCGCCAGGCCGCGGCGCAGGCGATCCATGCAGAGCTTCTTGTTGGGCAATTCGGTGACCGGATCGTAGAAGGCCAGCCGGTCGATCCTGGCCTCGTTCTCCAGACGCTGGGAGACATCGATGATGACCCAGATCTGGTCGGACTGGCGCGTGCCATCGATGAGGGTGGTATGCAGCTCGGCCGGGAAGCTGCTGCCGTCGCCGTGGCGCAGCAGCACGATCTCGCCGGCCACGCCGCTGGCACGGGTCACGGCCTGGTTGACATAGGTCGCCTGCTGGGCCGGCTCGACGAAGACCTGGTCGCAGGGCAAGCCGACCAGGCTGCTGTCATGACGGCCCAGCAGGGCCTCTGCGGCGCCGTTGCCGAAGGCGATACGGCCATCGCGCACGAACAGCACGCCCGCCGGGATATTGCCGAGGATGGCGGCCTGCTCATCGAACAGCGCCTTGAGGCTGCCCTGCATGGCTTGCATGTGACGCGCCAGGAGGCCGATCTCATCCTGCTGCGGCACCGCGATGCGGGTATCGAAACTGCCGCGCTGGATACGTTCGGTGGCCTCGGTCAGCTTGCCGATGGGCGCCAGGATGCGGCGATACACCAGCAAGCCGATGATCAGCAGCGACACCACTGCCTGCACCAGCAACACCAGGCTGTAGAAGCGCTTGTCGGCGGCCAGCTTGCGTTGCAGCTGGTCATCCGACACCACCACGCGCAGGCTGCCCAGGCTGAAATCCTGCTGGCCACGCTGCAACACCAGCGGCACGCTGCGTGCAATGAGCTTGCCCGCGCCGCGTTGCGGATCATCCAGCTCGATGATGCTCTTTTCGTCGGGATCGAAGATCTCCACACTCACCACCTGCTTGTCCAGCATCGCACCGTTGAGGATGGCCATCATGTCGGAGCGATCCAGGCTCCAGACCGGCAGGATCAGGCTGTGCTGCATGGTCTTCAGCTTTTCGTCGACCAGCACCTGCATCTCGGCATCGATCTGCTTGGCGCGCGTGCCGTTGAGGACGGTCAGGGCAAGCACCACTGGCAGGCTCAATGCGGCCAGCAGGGCGATGGCGATATAGACGCCGAGACTATTGAACTTCGTTTTCATGCACTTGCCTGGCAAGGTTGTAAGAGAAAGATGAGGCGCCTACTTGAACCAGTCCATCCTGTAGGTCTCGATGGCTTGTCGTTCCAGCGGGGTGAGCCGCGCATTATCGAGCATCAGCACGCGCCCCTTGGCGGACTGCAGCAAGGCCCGGGCGTTGCGCGTGGAGCTGTGGGTGCGGATCAGCTCGGCGAGTTCACCGTTGCGATGGATCTTGCGCAGGCCATCGAGCACGGCATCGCGGATATCCTCGCGGTTGGGCGAGGTATAGAAGAACAGGTCCTCGGGGTAGACCAGCACCAGATCCGGGACGATGGCCAGCTCATGGCGGGCATCGTAGCTGTCGAGCTCGCCGGCCACCTCGAAGACGGAGCGGTTGTAGAAATCGAAACGCCCGGCCTTGAGCATCTCGAACAGGTTCATATAGTTGTTCTGCACCACGGCCAGGCCATTGGCCTGCATGATGCTGGTATCGACCCAGCCGATGCCGGACCCGATGCTGAACTTCCTGAGATCGTCGAGGCTGCGGATCGCCTTGGCCGCCGCCAGGCTCTTGCGATTGGCCAACAGGACGCGATAGCCGCCGCCACCGAGATAGATGGGGAACTGGATGGGCAGCAAGCCCTGGGTCAGCTCACCGCCGGCCGAGGTCGCCAGCAGGTTGCAGTACTGGCCCGACTTGATCAGTTGCGCATAGCGCAGGTCGGAGGTGGCCACATCGGTGAGCTGGCATCCGCTGATGGTGTAGCGCCGCCCGCTGGCCTTCAAGGCCAGTTCCAGCAGCGCCTTGCGATAGTTGATGAGGGGGTTGTCGTCGTTGAGGTCGGCCAGCTTGATCTCGATGACGTGATCCTCGGCGGCCGGTCGTTGTGCGTGGGCGTGACCGGCAGCGCATATACCCCATGCCAGGGCAAGGAACACTGTCACCGCGTGGCGGACGCGGGAGCGGATTGTGGTCATGGTCGCGGAGACTTGCATCATGAGATGATGGTATTCAAGCATTGCCGCGAGCGCAATGAATTGTGCCTGCCTGACAGGCTAAAAAACCGACAGTTTCCGCGACAATATGCGAGCTTCTCGGCTTTTGGGAGGATCCGCTGTAGCTGGTATCGCGCGTGGCGGGTGAATCACCGGCCGATCACACGCGCAATGGCAGCGATGCCTGGTTCGATCTGCTCGTCGGGGACACAGGCGTAGCCCAGCAAGAGTCCCTGGCGCGCCTGATCTGGCTGCTGGTAGTACCGCGACAGCGGGCGCACCACGATGCCCTGCTCCAGGAGGCGCTCGGAGATCACTGCATCACTGGCCTGGTCAGGCAGGAACAGCACCAGGTGCAAGCCGGTATCCTGGCTGGCGACCGGCCAGTCTGGTCCCAGATGCCGGTCGATGGCGCGCCGCACCAGCGCGTGTCGCCGGGCATAGACCTGGCGCACCCGGCGGACATGGGCGGCATAGTGTCCTTCCATCATGAAGTCGGCCAGGGCGGCCTGCTGGAGCAGCTGCCCTTCCCGATAGAGTGCCGACAAGGCCAGCGCAACCGGTTCGACGATGGATGGAGGCAATACCATGTAGCCGGTGCGCATTCCCGGAAACAGGGTCTTCGAGAATGTGCCGACGTAGATCACCCGCCCGCTGTTGTCCAGCCCCTGCAGGGACGCCAGCGGGCGGCCCTCGAAGCGGAATTCGCTGTCGTAGTCGTCTTCGACGATCCAGCATCCGTGACGGGCCGCATGGTCGATCAGCGTCAAGCGCCTGGCCGCGCTCATCGACATACCCAGCGGATACTGGTGCGACGGGGTGGCGAAGATGAAACGCGGTGGCGGCCCCTGCAGCTGCGACACCCCGGGCGCCATGCCCTGCTCGTCGACCGTCACCGGCAAGACCTCGATGCCATTGCTGGAGAGGATGTTGCGCGTCCCCCAATAGCCCGGTTCCTCGGTCCAGGCAAGGTCCCCCGGGTCGCCCAGCACACGGGCGATGACATCGATCGCCTGGTGGATACCGGAGGTGATCACGATCTGTTCGGGCTCGCAGCGCACCGACCGTGCCACCCTGAGATGTTCGGCCAACGCGCGCCGCAACCGGGGATGACCGCCGACCGTGCTATAGCTGAGATCCTGTGCGGCCGGCCGGCGCCACTGGCGGTTCAGCAGGCGCAGCCAGGTGGTATGCGGGAACAGGGTGACATCGGGTACGCCGGCGACGAAGGCGCCCCACTGGCTGCTGGCGGCACCCGGCTGTGCCAGCAATCGCGCACCCCGCGCCGACAGCAGACCCGGGGCGACACCTGATACGCCACGCGCAGGCGGGGCCGGCAACGACAGACGCGGCGGCGGCACATCGGCCACGAAGGTGCCACAGCCGACGGTCGACCTGACATAGCCCTCGGCCAGCAACTGGTCGTAGGCATAGAGCACCGTATTGCGCGACACGCCCAGCTCCTGCCCCAGCACGCGCGAAGGCGGCAGCCGGCTGCCCCCGGAGAACGTGCCGTGCAGGATCTCGTGCTTGATGAACTCGTAGAGCTCCCTGTGCATGCAGGCGCGATGCCCGCCACCGGATATCCAGCTGCGCTTTTGCAGCAGCAGCTCGGAAAGCAGGCTGGCCTTGACAGGCATGCGCTGGCGTTTGCGCACCGAGGTGGCCGGTCGCGTGGGGACGTGGGCGGATTGCAGGCTCATGGCGGCCACCGGAACAGGTCGGAGCGTTACGCTGTGGTGATGGCCTCTGCCCGGGATGACGGCACCCAGGACTTGCCAGGAATGGAGGCGATGAGCCTGCGCGTGTAGTCGTGACGGGGATCATCGAAGATGTGCGCCGGTGCGCCGCTTTCGACGACACTGCCGCGATGCATGACGATGATGTGATGACAGATCTGCGCCGCCACCCGGAGATCGTGGGTGATGAAAATGATCGCCAGATCCAGTTTGCGCTGCAACTGCCCGAGCAGCGCCAGCACCTGGGCCTGCACCGATACATCCAGCGCCGACACCGACTCGTCGGCCACGATCAGCTTGGGCTCCAGCGCCAGGGCCCGGGCAATGCCGATGCGCTGGCGCTGGCCGCCGGAGAACTGGTTCGGATAGCGGTCGAAGGCCGAGGCCTCCAGGCCCACCAGTTCCAGGAGTTCCCTGGCCCGGCGATGCGCTTCCGCCACGGCCACCCCGTTGGCAATGGGACCATCGGCGATGATGCGGCCAACGGAGTGGCGCGGATTGAGTGAGGCGAACGGATCCTGGAAAATCATTTGCACGTCGCGCCGCAGTGGCCTGAACTGTGCCTCGCTAAGCCGGGCCAGGTCGCGACCACCGAACAGCAGTTCACCGCCGTCGATGCCGGTCAGGCGCAGCAGGCATTTGCCGATGGTGGATTTGCCCGAGCCCGATTCACCGACGATACCCAGCGTCTGTCCACGACGCACGGTGAAACTGACATCGTTGACCGCATGGACCGTGCGGCGGCGACCGAACCAGCCACCCCTGCTCACGTAGGTCTTGCGCAGCTTGCGTACCTCCAGCAAAAGTTCGGCCTGCTCGTCGGCGACCTGCCCGGCGCGCCCATGCGGAACGGCGTCGATCAGGCGCCGGGTATAAGGATGCCGGGGCGCGTCGAGCACTTGGCGCGCCGGGCCGATTTCCACCAACCGGCCCTTCTCCATGACAGCGACACGGTCAGCGATCTCGGCGACGACGCCGAAATCATGCGTCACGAACATGACCCCCATGCCTTTTTCGCGCTGGATGCGGCGAATCAGGTCGAGGATCTGCGCCTGGGTCGTCACATCCAGGGCGGTGGTCGGCTCATCGGCGATGAGCAGTTTGGGCTCCAGCGCCAGGGCCATGGCAATCACGACACGCTGGCGCTGACCGCCCGAGAGCGCAAACGGATAGCTGTGGCGCAGGCTGGCAGGCTCCGGCAGGCCGACGAATTCAAGCAGCTCCAGGACCCGCTGTTCGCAGGCCTGGGCCGCATGGCTACGATGCACGCGCATGACTTCGGCAATCTGCTCACCCACGGTCATGAGGGGATTGAGGGCCGATAGCGGCTCCTGGAAGATCATCGCCATCTCCTTGCCGCGCATGCCAAGCAGGGTGGGCTCGTCGAGCGTGAGCAGGTCACGCCCGAGCAGGGAGATACGCCCGCTCTCCGGATACAGGCCAGGGGGCAGCAGTCCCATGATCGCATTCGCACTCATGGACTTGCCAGAGCCCGATTCTCCGACGATGCAGACGATCTCGCCGCGATGGAGCTCAAACGACACCTGCTCGATCGCATAGGGGCGGTCAGCGCCCTCGGGCAGGGCGATGCTGAGCTGCTCGATGGACAGCAACGGCGGGGCAACAGGATGGGACGTGGACATGGCGATACCTTCCATTGTTCATTGACCGCGCTTGCGCAGCTGCGGATTGAGGGCATCGTTGAGGCCCTCGCCAATCAGATTGATGGCCAGTACCGTCAGCAGGATCGCGACCCCTGGCCAGACGCTCATCCACCAGGCCTCGCGCAGCATGGTGCGCGAGGCGCCGATCATGAATCCCCAGCTCATCATGTTGCGGTCTCCCAGTCCCAGGAACGACAGCGAGGACTCCGTCAGGATCGCCGTGGCGACCATGAAGGAGGCCGTGACGATGATGGGGGAGAGCGCATTGGGCAGGATCTGCGTGGCGATGATGCGCAGCGGTCGCTGGCCGATGACCACGGCCGCCTGCACGAACTCGCGCTGCCTGAGCGTGAGGAATTCGGCCCGCACCAGCCTGGCCACCGGCGGCCAGGACACCAGCGCGATGGCGCCCACGATGGTCGTGACCGAGGGACTGAAGATGGCCACGATCACCACCGCCATCGCCAGCTGCGGAATGGTCTGGAAGAATTCGGTCAGGCGCATGAGCAGATCATCGACGCGCCCGCCGCAATAGCCGGCCGCCGCGCCGACGGCGATACCGAGCAGCAATGCCACCACGGTCGAGACCACCCCCACCAGCAGCGACATGCGCGCGCCATACAACAGGCCGGCAGCCAGATCGCGGCCCAGCATGTCGGTACCGAATGGCAGGGAGGCATCCGTAAAGGGTGCCACCAGCGGACTGGCCACCATGCTCCATGGCGACTCCTCATAGAACAGCGATGCCGTGGCGGCACAGAACACCACGCCCAGGAAGATCACCATGCCCAGCATCGCGCCATGGTTGCGGGAAAAGCGACGGAGGAAGGATGTCATGCGGCTGCCCCCTGGCCGGCACTGATACGGGGATCGACGAAGCGATAGACGATATCGGTGATCAGGTTGAAGGACACCACCAGGGTCGAGGTGATCAGGAAGATCCCCAACAGCAGCTGGTAGTCACGTTGCAGCAGCGCGTCGAACATCAGCCTGCCGATGCCGGGCCAGGCGAATACGGTTTCGGTCAGGACCGCGCCACCGGCCATCTGGCCAAGCTGTATCCCGGCAAAGGTGATCACCGGCAGCAGGGCATTGCGCAATACGTGCACGCGGATCACACGGCGCGGCGGCACGCCCTTGGCGCGCGCGGTCTTGACGAAGTCCATGCCCATCACCTCCAGCATCGACGCCCGGGTCAGGCGCACGTAGACCGCCATGAAGAAGCTGCCCAGCGACAGCACCGGCAGCACCATGTGGGTGGCGATATCGAGGACACGATCCAGTCCCGCCAGGTGCGTGCCGATGGATTCCATCCCGAATGCCGGCAACCAGCCCAGGACCACGGAAAACAGCACGATGGCCATCAATGACAGCCAGAACAGTGGCGTGGCATAGAGCAGCAGGGCCGCCGACATCAAGGCGCTATCAAGCCAGCGGCGGCGATTCTCGTAACGGGTCCGGGCCGCCAGCACGCCCAGCGCTACGCCGGTGACCACGGAAAACAGGAAGGCCGCCCCCATGAGCAGGAAGGTGGCGGGCAAGCGATCCAGGATCAGGTCCAGCACCGGCAAGCGGTTCCGGTAGGAGTAACCGAGATCAAGATGCAGCACGCCCTTGAGGTAACTGCCCAGTTGCACCAGCACTGGCTGGTCCAGCCCGAACTGCTGGCGCAACTGGCTGACATAGGCCGGATCCCCGGCACCGGCTTCACCGGCCAGCACCGTGGCCGGATCGCCCGGTGCCAGGCGGATCAGGAAGAAATTGAGCACAACGACACCACCTACCACCAGTAGTGCCTTTCCCACACGGGAGAGAAAGAAGCCGAGAAAACTCATGCAGACTCCATACGCCAGTGACGCGCTGGCAGGCCGGTGCCAGGCACCGGCCTGCGCGAGCGATTTATTTCTTGTCGATATAGACCGTGTCGAACGACTCGTTGAGGCCGATCGCAGTGGTCACCAGGTTCTTGACGTTGGCCCGGTAGAGGGTCGGAAACTCCATTTCGATCAGGTTGACGTTGGCGACCTCGCTGGTCAGCAGCTTCTGCACTTCACTGTAGGCGCGCTGCCGCTCGGCCGGATCCAGTGTGGCGCCGGCGCTTGCCCACAGCGCGTCGGCCTTGGGATTGCTGTAGCCCTGCACATTGGCGAATGGCGACCCCTTGACGATGTTGCTGCCCAGGTAGAGACGTTCCACGCCCAGGGCTGGATCACCGTATTGATAGGCGTAGGTCACCGTCATGTCGAAGTCCCAGTTGCTGACCCGGCCGGACCAGCTGCCGGCATCGGAGGATTCGATGCTCACCTTCAGTCCTATCCCCTCCAGCATCTGCCGGATGTATTCGTCCAGACGATCCCAGTTGGCGCCGTAGGAGGTGGAGAGGATCTTCACCGGATATCTGGCCACGTCTACCCCCGACTCCTTGACGAGCTCGCGCGCCTTCTTCAGGTTGAATTCGAAGGCGGGGGTGTTCTTGTCATAGAACAGCGTGCTGGAGACGAACGGTCCGGTTGCCGGTTTTCCTTGGCCGAAGAAGATGTTGTTGATGATCAGGTTGCGATTGAGCGCGTGCATCACGGCTTGCCGGATCTTGACGTTGTCGAAGGGCGGCTTGCGCTGGTTCAGGACCAGGTAGGCCATGGGCGAGAACAACTCCCAGCCCTTGGTCGTGTAGTCGACACCGGCGATGGCGCGCAGGCGCTTGACATCGACATTGTCGACGTCGCCCCCACGCAATACCTGGACATCGCCACGCTCGAAGGCCACCGCGCGCGAGGCCGAATCGGGGATCACGTTGAAGACCAGTTCATCCAGGTAGGGCAGGTCCTTCTTCCAGTAGTGGGGATTGCGCACGAGCTTGATGTAGGCGCCTTTCTTCCACTCCTTGAACATGAACGGACCGGTACCGATGGGGGTCTGGTTGGCCGGGTTCTTGCGATAGTCGCTGCCCTCGTAGAGGTGCTTGGGCATCATCGGCATGGTGCCCGTCTCGAACATCATGATGAAGGGCGGGAAGGGCTCCTTGAGCTTGATCTCCAGACGGGTGGGGTTGATCGCGCGTACCGAAGCGACGTACTTGTTGAGCACCGTCCTGGTCCGTACATGCACCTCGGGCAAGAGCTTGCCGATGGTGAATTCGGCATCCGCGGCCGTGAAGGGCTTGCCGTCATGCCAGGTCACGCCGCTTTGCAATTCGAAGGTGTAGGTCAGGCCATCCGGCGAGATGGTCCAGCTCTTGGCCAGCTCGGGACGCGGCTTGAGATCGGGGCCATAGGTCAGCAGACCCTGGTAGATCTTGCCGGCCACGTATTGGGTCGGCGCCTGCGAATTCATGGCGCTGACCAGCATCGGTGGTTCGGGCTGGACGATGGCCGACAGTGTGCCGCCACGGGTCTGTGCCTGCGCCGCGCCCGTCAGCGCAATCGAGGCAAGAAGGGAGAGCGCCATGGCCGAGCATGACAGCACGCGCTGGAACGAAGGGGAAAGCGATGACATCGGTAGAACTCCTTCAGGTCTGAAAACCAGGTTCGACAACGGTCGCCTGTGTGAGAGGCGTGTGCTTGCTGTGTCCGGAACTCAGGACTGCGGACACAGCACCTGCCCGACCGGCTCGCCGGCCCGCAGGCGGGAAAGGATGGCCGGCTCGGCATGGTCCGACGTCAGGGCCTGCTCGACGATGCCCGCCACCGTCGCCAGGTCGGCGAAGAACACGCCGTTGTCGTCGGCCAGGACCAGGTCGCCGGGCTGCACCAGGACGCCGCCACACTGCACCGGGACATTGAACTTGCTGCGTCCGGTCCCGCGTCGCTTGGTGGTCAGCAGGCTGGTTCCGCGGGCAAAGACGGGCAGGCCGGCTGCGCGCAATTCAAGCAGGTCGGTCACCACGCCATCGACGATGATGGCCTGTGCGCCGGCGCAGGCAGCCGCGCACGCCGTCACCGCGCCGACCGGGGCGTGGTGGTGGTCACCCGCCATGTCGATCACCAGCACATCGCCCTGGCCCAGCCCGGCCAATGCCTGATTCACTGCCAGTGCATCGGCGTCGGCCAGCATCAGGGTGGCCGCGCGCCCGACCACCTTGACGTTGGACAGCAGGGAGCGGATGCCGCTCTCGGCGAATCCCTCTTCGAGGAAATGCCCGAGCGTGGGGAAGCTCACCGCCCGCAGTTTTGCCAGCAGCTGCGACTCGATCGGTGGATGACTCATGACGCCATGCCCTCGACCATGGCCACCTGGCGCTGCCTGCCCATCGTCTCGGCCAGCAGCCACAGGCACAGTGCCGAGAGGATGGCCGAGCCGATCATGTACCAGGCCACCGAGGAACCATGCCCGGTGGATTGCAGCAGGGCCGTGGTGATGATGGGCGTGGCGGCGCTGCCGAGCAGGCCCGAGAGCATGTAGGCGATCGACAGGCCGGAGTAGCGCACCTTGGCGCCGAACAGCTCGGCGAGGAAGGTCGCGATGGGGCCATAGTTGGCGGCAAAGGCCGTCATCATCAGCAGGTAACCCAGCAGGGCGCCGCTGAAGGTGCGCATGTCCATGAGCCAGAACATGGGGAAGGCGAACAGGGCTTCCGCAGCGATCCCGGCCAGGATCACCGGCTTGCGTCCGAAGCTGTCGGAGAGCCGGCCGAATACCGGCAGCAGCAGCACGCACAGCGCACAGGAGACCAGCACCACGCTCAGCATTTCATTGCGGCTGTGTCCCAGGGTCTGGGTCCCGTAGGTCAGGCCGAACGCCACCAGCAGGTTATAGGAGGTCCCGGTGGACATGGTGGCGATCCCGCCCAGCAGCACCTGCGACCAGTTGCGGCGGAACACCTCGAACAGTGGCACCTTGACCTGCTCGCGCGATTGCTGGACCTGCCGGAACGAGGGTGTCTCCGAGATGTTGAGGCGGATATACATGCCCACGCCGACGAGCACGATGCTGGCCAGGAAGGGAATGCGCCAGCCCCAGGAGAGCATGTCCTCGCTCGACATGAAGGCGTTGCTGACCAGGAAGACCAGGTTGGCGATCAGGGTGCCGAAGGGCACGCCGATCTGCACCCATGACCCGTACAGGCCCTTGCGGTTGGCCGGTGCATGTTCGACCGCCATGAGCACCGCGCCGCCCCATTCGCCGCCCAGGGCCAGGCCCTGGATCACGCGCAAGGTCAGCAACAGGACCGGCGCCCAGACGCCGATAGACTTGTAGTCGGGCAGCAGGCCGATGGCGAAGGTCGCCAGCCCCATCATCACCAGGGAAACCAGCAGCATCGACTTGCGTCCCACCTTGTCACCGAAGTGACCGAACAGCGCCGCGCCGACGATGCGCGCCACATAGGCCGATGCGAACGTGCCGAAGGCCAGCAAGGTGCCGACCAGCGGGTCGAAGGCCGGGAAGAAGATCTTGTTGAAGACCAGTGCCGAGGCGGTGGCGAAAATGAACAGGTCGTACCATTCGACCGTGGTGCCGATGACGCTGGCCACGGCGATACGCTGAATCGAGTGCTTGCCGTCCGCTTCCCCGGCGGCAGGTTGTGCGTGCTTCATGTTGACTCCCTTTGGTTGCATTGTTGGTGCGTTGTTGTCGTGTGCCTGTGGGCTAGTCCCGCAGATCAATCCATGTGGTCTTCAGGTCCGTGTACTTCTCCATTGCATGCAGCGACTTGTCGCGGCCGAAGCCGGACTGCTTGACGCCACCGAAGGGCACGCTGATATCGCCATCGGCATAGCAGTTGACCCACACCAGGCCGGCACGCAAGCGCCGCGCCAGGCGATGCGCGCGGCCCACGCTGCGCGTCCACAAACCCGCGCCCAGGCCATAGACCGAATCGTTGGCCAGCGCGATCGCCTGTGCTTCGGTGGAAAAGCGCTGCACCGCCAGTACCGGACCGAAGATCTCCTCGCGCACCACCGACAGGTCCTGGCTGGCGCAATCGAAGATGGTCGGCTCGATGTAGTAGCCCCCGCTCTCGGCATGCAGGCGGCGGCCACCGTGGTGCAGGCGCGCGCCCTCGCGCACGCCGGCGTCGATGCGTGCCAGCACGCTCTGCATCTGGCGCTCGTCGACCATGGCGCCCATCGGCGCGGCCGGGTCCAGCGGGTCGCCAGGGACCATGCCCTTGGCGTGGGTAGTGAGGCGCTCCATGAAGGCGTCGTAGATCCCCTCCTGCACATACAGGCGCGAACCGGCGATGCAGACCTCGCCCTGGTTGATGAAGATGGCCTGGGCCGCCACCAGCGCTGCGCGATCCAGGTCCGGGCAGTCGTCGAAGATGATGTGCGGAGACTTCCCGCCGCATTCCAGCCAGACGCGCTTGAGGTTGGAATCGGCGGAGTAGCGCATGAAATGCTTGCCCGTCTGGGTAGAGCCGGTGAAGGCCAGGCAATCGACATCGGGATGCAGGCCCAGTGCCCGTCCGGTGATCGCGCCCGGCCCGGGAACGACATTGAAGACCCCGGCGGGAATGCCCGCTTCGGTGGCCAGGGCCGCCAGGCGCAGCGCGCTCAGGGAGGATTGTTCGGCCGGCTTGAGCACCACGCTGTTGCCGGTGGCCAGGGCCGGTGCCACCTTCCAGGCCGCCATCATCAACGGGAAATTCCACGGCACCACGGCGGCGACCACGCCCAGTGGCTCGCGCGTGATGGTGGCCAGTGCGCCTTCCGGGGTGGGGGCGATCTGGTCATAGTGCTTGTCGATGGCTTCGCCGTACCACGCATAGCAGCGGGCCGTCTCGGGGACATCAAAGAGCAGGGCATCACGCACGGGCTTGCCCATGTCCAGCGTCTCGATCAGGGCCAGTTCTTCCTGGTGCCGCTCGATCAATGCGGCCAGCCGCAGCAGGCGCTGCTTGCGCTCGCGCGGCGCCAGGCCGGCCCATACCTGCTGCTCGAAGGCGCGTCGCGCAGCGGCGACCGCGAGATCCACGTCGGCCGGACCACAGGCGGCGACGTCGGCCAGCTTGCGTCCATCGATCGGACTGTAGGCGGGGAAGCTGGCGCCGTCAGCGGCAGCGACATAAGAGCCATCGATATAGGCCAGTCCATCGAAGTGCAGGGTGGCGGCCTTGTCGTGCCAGTAGCGGCGATCATGCAGTTCCATGCGCTTCTCCTGTGGCTGTCTGATACGCTTGCTCCCGCTTGCCGGCCTGCGCCAGCATGGCATCGAGCAGCACGTTGGCGCCGGCTTCCAGGTGCTCGGGCCGGGCATCCTCGATCTCGTTGTGACTCACGCCATCCTTGCACGGCACGAAGATCATCGCGGCGGGATGGGCCATGGCCATGTGGACGGCATCATGTCCGGCGCCGGTGACCATCTCCATGGCGGGCAGTCCTCGTGCTGCGGCGCTGGCGCGTACACTTGCGCTCAGGGCGGACGCAAACGGCGTGGGCGGGTTGTACTGGGCCTGGCGCAAATCCAGCGCCACGCCGTGGCGCTGGGCGATATCGGCCAGCCGGCTGTGCAACTGGCGATCCATCTGCTCCAGCGTGGCGGCATCGACGTGGCGCAGGTCGATCGTGAAATCCACCCGCCCCGGCACCACATTGCGGGAGGCGGGATGCACGCTGAGCACACCGACCGTCCCCCGGCCATGGGGCAGCTTGTCGTTGGCGATGCCCACCACCGCCTGCACCATCTCGCTGGCGGCCAGCAGGGCATCCTTGCGTACGGCCATCGGTGTCGGGCCGGCATGCATTTCCATGCCGGTCACCGTGACGTCGTACCAGCGCACGCCCAGCGAACCAGTGACGATGCCGATGACTCTGTCCTCGGCTTCCAGGATCGGCCCCTGTTCGATATGGGCTTCGAGGTAGGCACCCACCGCGCGCTGGCCGACCGGCTCCTTGCCGGCATAGCCGATGGCAGCCAGTTCGTCGCGCACGCTCAGGCCCGCGCTGTCGCGTGCATCGAGTGCGGTATCGAGCGCAAAGCGTCCCGTGAATACCCCTGACCCCATCATCACCGGCAGGAAGCGCGCGCCTTCTTCATTGGTCCAGATGATCAGTTCCAGCGGGGCCTCGGTCTGGATGCCGTGCTGCTGGAGGGTACGCATGACTTCCAGTCCTGCCATCACGCCGTAGCAGCCATCGAACTTGCCGCCGGTGGGCTGGGTATCGATATGGCTGCCGGTCATCACCGGTGCCAGGGTGTTGTCGCGCCCGGGCCGGCGACCGAAGATGTTGCCGATCTGGTCGACGTGGATCTGCAATCCCGCCTCCTTCATCCAGCCGACCACCAGGTCGCGCCCCTGGCCATCCAGGGCGCTGAGCGCCAGCCTGGCATTGCCCCCCTTGGGGGTGGCACCGATCCTGGCCAGATCCATCAGCGAGCGCCACAGGCGCTCACCGTTGATGGACAGGCGTGTTTCTCTCTCTGCTAGGTTCATGGTCCGCAGGCTCCTGGTCAGTTCGATGGCGTGCGTTGGCGCGCCAGGGCGGCATCACGTATGCCGGACAGCGTCTCGCCGGGCGCAATGCCGTCGGCGTCATAGCGCAGCTCGACCAGTGCGGGCAGGCGCTGGCTCTGTGCAAACGCGCAGGCGCGCTCCAGCGCGGCGGCGAAGTCCTCGATGCGCTCCACCACTTCGCCATGGCCGCCATAGCTGCGCGCGAGGGCGGAAAAATCGGGATTGACAAAGGACAGGGCGATGTCGCGACCGGGGAATTCGCGCTCCTGGTGGGCGCGGATGGTGCCCCAGATGCCGTTGTTGAACAGCAGCACCACCACGCCCACGCGGTATTGGAGCGCCACGCCCAGCTCCTGCAGGTTCATCTGGAAACAACCATCGCCGGCGTAACAGACCACGGTGCGTTGCGGATCTTCAAGCTTGGCCGAGATCGCCGCCGGCAGGCCGTAGCCCATCGCGCCCACCGTCGGCGTGAGGCTGGAACCGGGGCCGGTGTAGGTGCGGTAGCGATGGGGATAGAGTGCGTAGTTGCCGGCCCCGACCGTGATGCAGGTATCGGCCGGCAGCTGGCGCGCGGCAATGACAGCGGCCTGGTCCAGCGAGAGCGGGCCTTGGGCTGGCAGGGCTTCCAGGCTGGCCAGGTAGTCCTGGCGCGCCGCGGCCACCCAGCCCTGGCGCTGCAGGGGCCGCGACGGCGCCACCTCGGCGAGTGCGTTGGCGAAGCTGGCGACGTCGGCCACGATGGCCTGGGTCGGTGCAAAGACGCGGCCAAGTTCACCAGCATCGGGATAGACATGGATAAGCTTCTGGCGCGGCATCGGACTCTCGATAACGCTATAGCCCTCCGTGGTGGCTTCACCCAGGCGCGTGCCGACGGCCAGGACCACATCGGCTTGCCTGATCCGCTCGCGCAAGGCCGGGGTCATCGCCCAGCCGACATGGCCGGCCGCATTGGGATGGCGCTGGTCGAAACATTCCAGGCGCCGCCAGGCAGTGCCGACCGGCAGCTGGAAGCGTTCGGCAAATCCTTCCACCTGCCTGATCGCATCCCGGGTCCAGCCGTTGCCGCCGACGATCATGAAGGGGCGCTCGGCGCCTTCCAGCAGGGCGGCCATCTGCTGCAGGTCGGCCTGTCCCGGATGGCTGTGGGTCCGGGTGTAGCGCGGCATGTCCGCGACCTCGGCGCATCCCCACAGGGTATCTTCGGGCAGGGCCAGCACGACCGGACCGGGGCGGCCACTGGTGGCCACCGCAAAGGCACGCGCGATGAATTCGGGAATCCGCTCGGTACGATCGATCTGGGCCACCCACTTGGCCATCTGGCCGAACATGCGGCGGTAGTCGATTTCCTGGAAGGCTTCGCGTTCATAGAAATCGTTGCCGACCTGGCCGATGAACAGGATCATCGGCGTCGAGTCCTGGAACGCGGTGTGCACGCCGATGCTGGCGTTGGTGGCACCGGGGCCGCGCGTGACGAAGCAGATACCCGGCTCGCCGGTGAGCTTGCCCAGCGCCTCGGCCATGTAGGCCGCGCCACTTTCCTGGCGGCAGACGATGGCGTCCATCTGGCCTTTGTGCTCGTTGAGGGCATCGATGCAGGGCAGGTAACTCTCGCCGGGGACGAGGAAGACCCGGCGGGTGCCATGGATGCGCAGCTGCTGCATCAGGATCTGCCCCCCATTGCGACGCGGGGGGAGGGTGGGGGATGCGAGGGATGTCAAGACAGTTCTCCGTGGTCGGTCGGGGCTGCGCTCAGGCGCCCCAGTTTCTGAATTCGGCATCGCGTGCCAGCAGGCGGCGAGCGGTGTGATAGTCGGGCGTGTCGATGGCCACACCGGTGCCGGGATCGCCACGGCGCATGGCCTCGAAGCGCGCGACCAGCTCGCGTGCGGACGCCACCTGCTCCGGCGAAGGCGTCAGCGCGGTGTGGATGGCGGCGACCTGCTCGGGGAGGACCGTGCATTTGGCCCTGAGACCGATACGGCGCGCCCAGGCAAGATCGGCGGCCAGCCAGTCAGGATCCCGGTAGTTGAAGGGGCAATCGATGGCGATGCGGCCGGCGGCGCGGCATTCGACATGGAAGCGATTGCGCAGGTAGTTCAGCTCCACGCTGTCGGGCCCCCGTTCGGCGCCCAGGTCCGCAGTCAGGTCTTCGGCGGCCAGCAGGCAGGCGCGAACGCGCGCACTGGCCGCCAGGATCGGCTGGAGCTGGACGATGCCCAGCGCCGACTCGATGGTCGGCACGATCTCGGTGTTTCCCGGGGCGATCCCCAGCTGCATCTCCAGGGCGCCCATGGCGGCATCCAGCGCGGCAATCTCGGCCGCACTTTCCACATACGGCAGCAGCACCACATCGGGCCGACCGGGCATGACGCCAGACAGGTCGTCGTGGCCAGCGCCAGCAAGACGATTGATCCGCACGCCCGCCACCATGCCCTGCGTGCGGCAGCGTGCCATCAAGGCCACGATCTCGATGCGCGCCTGCGCACGCTCCTGTGGCGCGGTGAATTCCTCCAGGTCCGGCACCAGTACATCGGCACCACTGGCCAGTGCGCGCTGGTGCGCCTGCCGGTCCGCGCCGGCGGTGAACAGCCAGCTGCGACGCAGGGCAGGTGGCCGGCACGAGGGGGCGGTGGAAAGCGTCATGACAAACCTTTTGATGGACTACTGGTCCGGCCAGTTGTGAAATATTGCAGAAATTCGCTTCTTGTCGATATTTACCGTTTTATGCGGAGATAAGCAGCAAATGTCTTAAATTAACAATAGCATGGAAGGCATATCGCAAGTCAACAAGATTTTTTGCGCGCGAATTATTGCGCCAAATTGGATCACTGGTCCGGCCATTTTGCATAAATTCCGGCCATTGACAGCTTGGTATGCACGAACTTTGTGCCACCCGCAGGCGAGCTGCACGATTAGAGGGAGAAGGGGGCAACTGGTCAGCAACGTCGATGTGGCAGGCGAGCCACTGCGGCGAAATTGGCCCTGTCGAAAATATTGGATTGGCTCTTTAGACGGGACCCGCTTCCCGATGTAATGCCTTCCCATGCACTGTCAACCAACCGGATAGGGAGCCGCCACGATGAGCCAATTCACCAATGTCGATCTACAACACCGCCGCCTGGCGGCCATGCCGCGCGGCGTCGGGGTCATGTGCGACTTCTACGCCGAGCGTGCCGAAAATGCCCGGCTGTGGGACGTGGAAGGGCGCGAGTACATCGATTTTTCCTCCGGCATCGCCGTGCTCAACACCGGCCATCGCCATGCGCGGGTTGTGCAGGCGGTGCAGGATCAGCTGGGGCGCTTCACCCACACGGCCTTCCAGATCGTGCCGTATGAAAGCACCGTGGCCCTGGCCGAACGCATCAATGCCCTGGCCCCTGTGGCCGGGCCGGCCAAGACCGCGTTCTTCACCACCGGCGCGGAAGCGGTCGAGAACGCCATCAAGATTGCCCGTTCGCATAGCGGGCGTCCCGCCGTCATCGCCTTCGGCGGCGCCTTTCACGGGCGAACCATGATGGGCATGGCGCTCACCGGCAAGGTCGCGCCCTACAAGCTCGGCTTCGGGCCGTTCCCGGGTGACGTGTTCCACGTGCCTTTCCCCTCGGTGTTGCAGGGGGTGAGCGTGGAGGACTCGCTGGCCGCCATCCACGACCTGTTCAAGTCCGACGTCGATCCGCAGCGCGTGGCGGCGATCATCCTGGAGCCCGTCCAGGGCGAGGGCGGATTCAATGTGGCGCCGGCCGCGCTCATGCGTGGCTTGCGCAGCCTGTGCGACCAGCACGGCATCCTGCTGGTCGCCGATGAAATCCAGACCGGTTTCGGTCGCACCGGCAAGCTCTTCGCCATGGAGCACTTCGATGTCAAACCCGATCTCATCACCATGGCCAAGAGCCTGGCCGGTGGCCTGCCGCTGTCGGCGGTATGCGGACGTGCCGACATCATGGACGCGCCCGGTCCCGGTGGCCTGGGCGGCACCTATGCCGCCAATGCGCTGGCGGTGGCGGCAGCCCATGCCGTGCTGGATGTGATCGAGCAGGAGGGCCTGTGCACACGCGCCAGCACGCTGGGCGCGCGTCTGAGCGCGCATCTGGAGGTGCTGCGCGTGCGCTTCCCGGAGATCGCCGAGGTGCGTGGACTGGGCTCGATGATCGCCATCGAGTTCCGCGACCCGCAGTCCGGCAAGCCTGACCCTGCCCGTCTGCAGCAGGTACAGCGCAAGGCGCTGGAGCAGGGCTTGCTGCTGCTTGCCTGCGGCATGCATGGCAATGCGATCCGCTTCCTCTATCCCCTCACGATCGACGATGCGCTCTTCGGCAGGGCGCTCGGGATCATCGAACAGGCACTGCAGGACTGAGCCCCGGACGAGCCGATGCCGACCTGTTCCGTCCCCCCACGCCATGACGCTGCCTTGCTCGCGCGCCTGCGCGAAATCGTCGGCGCCGACAAGGTGCTCACCGACAGCGGCCAGACCCGCCGCTATCGCCAGGGCTTTCGCTCCGGCGAGGGCGAAGCACTGGCCGTGGTATTTCCATCTCGCCTGATCCAGCAATGGCACATCCTCCAGGCCTGTATCGATGCCGGCAAGGCAGTCCTGATCCAGGCCGCCAATACCGGACTGACGGAAGGCTCCACGCCCCACGGTGGCGCCGATGTCTATGGTCGGGAAGTCGTCATCATCCATACCCTGGCGATGAACGGGATCCGGCTGCTCGATCAGGGGCGCCAGGCGATCTGCTTTCCCGGTGCGACGCTGCACGCACTGGGACAGGCGCTGCGCCCCTACGGACGGGAGCCGCATTCGGAAACCGGATCGTCATGCCTGGGGGCCTCGGTCATCGGCGGTATCTGCAACAACTCGGGCGGCATGCTGGTACGGCGCGGACCGGCCTATACGGAAATGGCCCTGTTCGCGCGCGTGGACGCCGATGGCCAGTTGCGGCTCGTCAATCACCTCGGGATACAACTGGGCGACACCCCTGACGTCATCCTCTCGCGCCTGGAGCAGGGGGATTTCGACCTGGCAGATGTGGATGTGGCCGATGAGCGGCGTGCTTCCTGCGCGGACTATGAAAGCCATGTCCGTGATCTCGCGGCAGGCACGCCGGCGCGCTACAACAACGACCCGGCACGCCTGTTCGAGACATCGGGCTGCGCTGGCAAGCTGGCCGTCTTCGCGGTGAGGGTCGATACCTTCGCCGCCGAGGAACATACGCGGGTGTTCTGCATCGGCGTACCAGATCCAGCGACACTGACCACCTTGCGCCATCGGCTGCTGGCGCCGGATGTGATCCTGCCGGTAGCGTGCGAGTACATGCACAGGGATATCTTCGACCTGTCGGCCCGTTACGCCAGGGACATGTTCGCCTTCATTGAGCGCTTCGGCACCGAAGCCATCGGCCCCCTGTTTGACTGGAAATCGCGTATCGACCGGTGGCTGGGGCGGTTCAAATGGATGCCGTCGCGACCGACGGATCGTCTGGCCCAGTGCATCAGTCGTCTGTTGCCGCAGCATCTGCCAGCGCGGCTGCTGGCACTACGCCGTCGTCACGCGCATCTGCTGCTGCTCAAGACGGCGGGCGATGGCATCGCACAGGTGGAGCGACTCCTGGCCGAACTGCTCCCCGACGCCGATCGGGGTGAGTGGTTTGCCTGTACGCAGGCGGAGGGAGAGAAGGCATTTCTGCACCGCTTCGTCGCCGGTGGCGCCGCCATGCGCTTCAATGCCGTGCATGGCGCCGAGATCGAAGGCGTGCTCTCGCTCGACTTCGCGCTGCCGCGCAACGCCATCGACTGGACCGAGCAATTGCCTGAGGAGATCATGTCGCAACTGCTGGGTCACTACCGCTACGGGCACTTCCTCTGCCATGTCTTCCACCATGATTACATCGTCAGGAAGGGCGCCGATCTCAAGGCGATCAAGCAGCGTGTGCTGCAAGCCATCGCCGCCAGGGGAGGCGAATATCCGGCGGAACATAATGTGGGGCATGTCTACCTGGCCAAACCCGCACTGGCAGAGTTCTACCGGAGCACGGACCCGACCAATAGCTTCAATCCCGGGATAGGCCAGATGAGCAAGCGCCGGTTCTATGAGTGAGCGCCGACGGCCCGGCCCGGGCCGCACACCGTTGCGTTGCACTTCGGTTCAGCTTCTGCGCCGGCTGGCGCGTGCGAGGACGGGCTTGAGGGTATCGGCGGCCGCCAGATTGGCGCCGCTTTCGCGTTTCTTGCGACCTTCCTTGGCGAGGGCAGACCTGGGCTCCTTGAGGCCGGACTTGCGCGATGCACGTCGCGCCGGAGCTGGTAATTCCTCGGCAAAGTTCTCGCGCAGGCGCGCCATGATGGCGATCAGGTGCGCGTACATTTCGTGCCTTGCGCGAATGGGATCACGATCAAGGATGGCGTTGGCGATGCGCACATGCTCCGTGCGCGCGGCGTTCCAGGCATTGCGACCGACCAGGTGTTCATCGAGTCGCTGATAGACCGGATTGGCCTCGCTCAGATCGCGCAGCGACAAGACCATCGCCTCCAGTGCCGAGTTGCCGCATGAAGCAGCGATGACCGAATGGAAGCGGCGATCCAGGTGACTGGGCGTGGCGCCATCGGCCAGGTCGTCCCGCTCTTTCCTCAACTGCTCCAGTTGCGGCTCGCTGGCATGCTGCGCAGCCAATGCGGCGACTTCCGGCTCGATCAGCAGGCGTGCCTCCAGCAGCTCGAACGGCCCGATATCGGCGGCCGCAATCGATGCGCCGGCGACGCCCTCTCCACCAGAGGATGAAGCCGATGCGGCGGACTGGCGCGGCATGGTGACGTACACGCCGCTGCCCAGGCGGACTTCGACGTAGCCACTGAGCTCCAGCGCGATCAATGCCTCGCGCACCGAAGACCGGCTCACGCTCAGGACCTCGGCCAGATCCCGCTCACCGGGAAGCCGGCTACCGACGGGAAAATCACCCGCGCGAATTTTATCGGCGATCTTATCGGCGATGAGACGATAAAGACGTTGCGCCGAGACGGCTTCAAGATTGAATTGCAAGGATCACTCCGGATGGGTGGACGTCCCAATTATACGATCTGGCTTCCCGGATCAATATGTGGGTGCGGGTCCAATATGAACATTTAGGGCAGCGCCTACCCGTACTGGTGGCCTTGTCTGGCTCCATGCATCGACGGACATGAAGAAATGTTCGGTCTGTGCAAGCAGGGCCCCGAAAAAGCAAAGGGCGCATATCACCTTCATATGCGCCCCTGCCTTCACGTCTGGATTGTGTCAGACCAACTGTAGAGGGAGGCATAACCTGCGAAATTTGAAGGCATAAGCTGCGAAAGCTATCAAAGTCAATCTATCGATAGTTTTTGCATGACAACGATGTTTCCATCGTAGATTCTTCAATTTTTGCTTTATGGCAAGACCCTACGGACTTCAATGAAGTGGAACGGAAATAACTCCTTGTTCAGCTTGCCAAACGCCCCGAAATCGGGGCGTTTTCTTTTGACATAAGAACCCGGTAGATATTCCCCCTCGCGTTCTAGCGCAGCAAACCTATTTGCTTACAGGGGGCCTGATTGGTGTGCTTGCGGATTTCATGCGGGAGTTAGCCAGCATAACGGCGAATCAAGCGCAACGTCCTCTTACCTATCAGGACTGTCAGCAGGCAGTGGCGGAGGTGCGCCATGCCGGGTCACCCCACAGGCTGGCCTTCCAAAGTTCTAACGCTCAAGATATGGAGGTTGAGCCGATAGCTCTTCATCAGGCATACGTCGAAGTGATGAAGAGTAATGCGTTGTCGATCTCGTTCCGTAAAAATTCAGGAGTTAAGCCATGAGCCTTATTCTTACCCACCCTCCTCGGAGTGACGAGTCCGGCATGGGATAGCAAAGCCCCGCCCGCTTGGCTGAATGGAAGGTAGCCAAGCTCATCTAGTATTACTAGATCAGTATGTAGAAGGCGTGTTGCCAAGTTTCCCGCTCGCCCTTGTTGCTTTTCCTGCTCTAGCATGTTCACGAGCTCGATTGTGGAAAAATAGCGTACTCGGGCAACGTCTGCCTTGGGCTCTTTGGTCAGCTGAAGCGCCTCTGGTGTAGCGACTCTCGGGGCTGGCGAGCCGTCCAACAAGCGGCTCAGTACATTGAGCACCACCTGCTTTGAGGGCGCGCCGCTCTTCAGGGCGGTCTCCACTGCGGACAGAACAATGTTTTCGTCGTGAAACATCACGAGCGCAAGGACCTCGACCATCTCGCGATCTCCGCCAGGGCGTTTAAGCAGAATCGCCTGCATCTCTTTGAATGCCGCAGGTAGGTCTGAAAATGGAGCGCCGTTGCGTAAGGCCCCAGGTTTTCGTTGCAAAACCGTCAAATAGTGACGCCAGTCATAGATCGTTTGGCCAGGGCCGTGGTCACGGTTGATGACTCGGGTATGCTCAGCAATGCGTTTTCCTTCTGCGATGAAGACCAGGTGGTCTGCATAGATACGGAGGCTGACTGGACGATTGGCAAACGATGAGGGGACGCTGTATCGATTTCGGTCGAGCGTAACGAGACATGTGGGTGAGACGCGTTTTGATTGCTCCACGAATCCGTCAAATCTTTTCCCTGTGGCGAGGAGATGTGGGCGTTCGCTCTCCCAAACTGTCCAAACACTTTCGTCGAGTTCGGGGTGCTTGATTTGCTTCCAGTGCCGCTTGCATTCCGTGCCGAGCCACTGGTTCAGTGCAGCGAGGTTGGCAAATTCTGGAGCCTTTTGCCATATGCGGTTTCGGCTGTCACGGACGTTCTTTTCGATTTGCCCTTTTTCCCAGCCGGAGGCGGGGTTGCAAAACTCTGCATCGAAAAGATAATGGCTCGTCATTGCAGTGAAGCGGGCGTTTACCTCACGTTGCTTGCCAGACATTACTTTGTCGACGGCCGTCTTCATGTTGTCGTAGATGCCGCGGCGAGGAATCCCCCCGAAGGCCTCGAATGCGCAAGCATGTGCGTCGAAAAGCATCTCGTGCGTTTGTAGAAGGTAAGCTCGTAGGAAGAAAGCGCGGCTATAGCTGAGCTTAAAGTGGGCGATTTGTAGCTTGGTTCGCTCGCCACCAATGACTACCCAGTCTTCGCTCCAGTCGAATTGAAAGGCCTCTCCCGGGGCGAATGAAAGAGGGATGTATGTTGATTTGCTCGCAGATTTGACCCTCTCCATTTGACCCACCTTCCATTGCCTGCTGAAGGCAGCCACCCGGTCATACGACCCCTCATATCCCAGCTCTCTTAAGTCCAGGAACATCTGTTTCAGGGTCCTTCTTTGCTTCCGAGATTTGATCGCCTCTGCGCTGAGCCAGGCGGAGAGCCTGGCGGTGAATTCATCGAGCGAGCTTGGCGAACGCCTTGCTGGATAAGCGGGTTCGCTGACATCGGATCGGATGTAGCGGCGAACAGTGTTGCGGGAAATGTCGAGCCTGCGGGCGATTTCCCGAATTGAGATGCGGTCTCTGATGTACCAGCGTCGAATAATTCCAAGTAGGGCCACGTCTATCACTCCGTTCTCCCGCTCGCTGTGATGAGCAGGATTGTGGTCTAAACATGGGTCAACTTTGGATGCAAATTTCCTGGGAAAGTGGGTCAGTTTTCAATGCAAATCAACATGGGTCAATTTGCACGCAATTGACCCATGCATTTGGCTAGACAGCTTGTGCACCAAGCGTTTCAGACTTGAGGCATGTTTCCCAAATGCCCGCCGGTCTGACGACAAGCTCTGAGAGAAATGACCCACTCCGCTTGACGTGTTCTGGACCAGAACGCAATTCAGTCGCTGTGGCATGCGCAGAACCTAACGCTTAAATCGATTGCCCCTTGCGGGCATGGGAGAGCATCTCGTCCAGTAGCGCTGTCGAAAGTGGTGAGTAGATGAAGGCGTGGACCTCTCTCAAGAAATGCTTCCAGATTTCTCAATCCTTGCCTCCACCTTCCTGCGGGAGGCCCGAGTTTACGGGGCGCCGATTCTCAAGATATGGGTCGCTCTACACCAACATCAAACGTCGATATTCCCCGCCTGCAAGGCATTGGATTCAATGAACGCGCGACGCGGTTCCACATCGTCGCCCATGAGCGTCATGAAGATCTGGTCAGCCGCGATGGCATCTTCGATCTGCACCTTCAGCAGGCGACGCACGGTCGGGTCCATGGTGGTTTCCCACAGCTGCTCGGGGTTCATCTCGCCCAGGCCTTTGTAGCGCTGCTTGTTGACGCCGCGCTCGGCTTCGTCGCGCAGCCAGGCCATGGCCTGGCGGAAGTCGGTGATGACCGACTCCTTGCGCTTCTCGCCCTGGCCACGCGCAACGGTGGCGCCCTTGCGGATCAGGCCCTTGAAGGTTGCTGCCGCGTTGGAGAGCACCTGGTAGTCGGGGCCGCTGACGAAGTCGGCATCGATCACGGTGGCCTTGATGTTGCCGTGCTGGCGGCGATGGATGTGCAGCGCGATCTTTTCGCTGTGCTCGTCCAGATGTGCCTGCACATCGATGTTGGCGTCGTTGATGGCCTTCTTCATCTCCTCGGCGGTGGCGGTGGCCTGCTCCAGGTTTTCCATCTTCAGTACCACGCCGCTGGTCATGATGGCGTTCAGCGCCGATTCATCGATGGCGCGCGTCAGGCGCATGATGATGGCGTTGGCGGTGTTGTACTGGCGTGCCAGCTCGACTAAGGCTTCGCCGCTGATGCCGGCGGCATCTTCGGCGGGCTTGATCTCGGCGTCGTTCAGGGCGATCTGCATCATGTACTGCGCTTCCTCGACGTCGTCCTTGAGGTAGCGCTCGTCCTTGCCGGCCTTGACCTTGTAGAGCGGCGGCTGGGCGATGTAGATGTGGCCACGCTCGACCAGCGCCGGCATCTGGCGATAGAACAGCGTCAGCAGCAGGGTGCGGATGTGGGCGCCGTCGACGTCGGCATCGGTCATGATGATGATGCGGTGGTAGCGCAGCTTGTCCGGATTGAATTCATCGGCGCCGATGCTGGTGCCCAGGGTGGCGATGAGGGTGGTGATCTGCTCGGAGGAGAGCATCTTCTCGAAGCGTGCCTTCTCGACGTTCAGCACCTTGCCGCGCAACGGCAGGATGGCCTGGAACTTGCGGTCGCGGCCTTGCTTGGCCGAGCCGCCTGCGGAGTCACCCTCGACGATGTACAGCTCGCACAGGGCCGGGTCGCGTTCCTGGCAGTCGGCCAGCTTGGAGGACAAACCCAGTCCATCCATGACGCCCTTGCGGCGGGTCAATTCGCGGGCCTTGCGGGCGGCTTCGCGGGCGCGCGCGGCTTCGACGATCTTGCCGCAGATGATCTTGGCGTCGTTGGGCTTCTCGGCCAGGAAGTCGGTCAGGGTCTTGGCGACGATTTCTTCCACCGGGCCGCGCACTTCGCTGGAGACCAGCTTGTCCTTGGTCTGCGAGCTGAACTTGGGTTCCGGTACCTTCACCGAGAGCACGCAGGTGAGGCCTTCGCGCATGTCGTCGCCGGAGATCTCGACCTTGGCCTTCTTGGCCAGGTCGTTTTCTTCGATGTACTTGTTGATGACGCGGGTCATCGCGGCGCGCAGGCCGGTCAGGTGGGTACCGCCGTCACGTTGCGGAATGTTGTTGGTGAAGCAGAGCACCTGCTCGTTGAAGGCGTCGTTCCATTGCATGGAAACGTCCACCGAGACCAGCGTACCCTGGTCCGACTGCTTCTCGCCGGTGGCCTGGAAGATGGTCGGGTTGAGCACGCTCTTGTTCTTGTTGATGTATTCGACGAAGCCACGCGTGCCACCTTCGAAGGCGAAGTCTTCTTCCTTGCCGGTACGCTGGTCGGTCAGCTTGATGTGCACGCCATTGTTCAGGAAGGACAGTTCGCGGATGCGCTTGGCCAGGATCTCGTAGTGGAATTCGACGTGGGTGAAGATCTCTTCGTCGGCCCAGAAATGCACCTCGGTGCCGCGCTTGTCGGATTCGCCGACCACCTTGATGGGCGAGACTTGCACGCCATCGACCATCTCCAGCTCACGGTTCTGCACGATGCCCTTGGAAAATTCCATGGCATGCACGCGGCCGTCGCGGCGGATGGTGAGCTTGAGCTTCTTCGACAGTGCATTCACGCAGGACACGCCCACGCCGTGCAGGCCGCCGGAGACCTTGTAGGAGTTCTGGTCGAACTTGCCGCCGGCGTGCAGCTCGGTCATCACGATCTCGGCGGCGGAGCGCTTGGGTTCGTGCTTGTCGTCCATCTTCAGGCCGGTGGGGATGCCTCGGCCGTTGTCGGTGATGGAGATGGAGTTGTCGGAGTGGATGGTGACGTGGATCTCGCTGCAGTAGCCGGCCAGTGCCTCGTCGATGGAGTTGTCCAGCACTTCGAACACCAGGTGGTGCAGGCCGGTGCCGTCAGAAGTATCGCCGATGTACATGCCAGGACGCTTGCGCACCGCCTCCAGGCCTTCCAGGATCTGGATGGAGGAAGCGCCATAGCTTTGTTGTGCGGAATTGGTGTTGTCTGCGGGGCTGGAGGACATGGTTACCTTCTGAAATTGCTAGCCATCCGAGGGGGAAAGTGGCTAGGGAGCTGCAAAAAACGGAATTCTTAAAAGCGACCGAGGGGCCGTCTGTGACGGCCCCTCGTGCGCGTGGAGCGGGTTTGCTCAGATCCGCATCGGCATGACGACGTACTTGAAGTCGGCGTTGTCAGGGATGGTGATCAGGGCCGACGAGTTGGCATCGCCCAGGGCGATGTTGACGTAGTCGTTCTTCAGGTTGTTGAGCACGTCGAGCAGGTAGCTGACGTTGAAGCCGATGTCGACGGTATCGCCGCCGTAGTCGATTTCCAGCTCTTCGACCGCTTCTTCCTGGTCGGCATTGGTGGAGCTGATCTTCAGGCTGCCCGGGGCAATCACCCAGCGCACGCCCTTGAACTTGTCGCTGGTCATGATGGCCGCGCGTTGCAGCGAGCGCAGCAGCTGGTCGCGGCTGATGGTGAAGCCGTTCTTGTAACCCTTGGGCACCACGCGGGTGTAGTCGGGGAACTTGCCTTCCACCAGCTTGGAGATCAGCTCGATGTCGGCGAAGGTCAGCTTGACCTGGTTGTTGGCGATCTGCAGCTGGACTTCTTCATCGCTGTCGTCGAGCAGGCGTTGCAGCTCGATGATGGTCTTGCGCGGGATGATCACTTCCTGGCGCGGGAAGTCCTGTTCGGTCTCGACCTGGCAGAAGGCCAGGCGGTGGCCGTCGGTGGCCACGGCGATGACGTTCTTGCCTTCCACCACCAGCAGCAGGCCGTTCAGGTAGTAACGGATATCCTGCTGGGCCATGGCGAAGTGGACCATGTTGAAGAGGTGCTTCAGGGTCTTCTGCGGCAGGTTCACCTGGGCGTTGTAGTGCTCGGCCTGGGCGACTGTCGGGAATTCCTCGGCGGCCAGGGTCTGCAGCGCGAAGCGCGACTTGCCGGACTGCACCGTCAGGCGCTTGTTGGACAAGGAGATGGCGACCTCGCCGGAGTCAGGCAGGGCGCGCAGGATGTCGAGCAGCTTGCGCGCAGCCACCGTGGTAGCCGTGGCTTCGTTGCCGGATCCGACGTCGGCGTGCGTGGTGATCTGCACTTCGATGTCGGTCGACAGGAAAGAGACCTTCTCGCCGTCCTTGCGAATGAGAATATTGGCCAGAATCGGCAATGTGTGCCGACGCTCGACAATACCACTCACGATCTGCAGAGGACGCAGGAGCGTGTCTCGTTGGGTTTTAACCAATTGCATAGTCAGTTTGTCCTTGCTAATAGTGGTTCAAAGGATGCCGTCGGATGGCGTGTCGTCATGCCCATGTCGCGCGTGTTCCTCCTCTGGTGAAAAACAGCTGCTTGCCCTTCAACCTGCGTGGATGCGCAATGCTCCTGCATTGGCATGGCCGGTGACATCCGGTACGAAACCCGTTCCCGAAAAGCTGGTGATACCGTCGCCCGGATTGGTCTTGTCTTGCCAGACGTGACCGGGCCACTTGATACACTTGGCTACACGTTTGGAATATTTGAATACTTTTACCCGATGTTGAAGGGTATTTCTCCGAAATTTCCTTGCTACCTCGCGGATTTCCTGCTCCGTGGCCGGCCCTTGCGTCCGCCTGCGAAATAACGCCTTCCATTGTACCAATCATCCCCCTTTCCGAGTAGCCCGCCATGGGGGAGGAGGGGTTGAAAGGACGCAAAAATCGGCGCAGGAACGGTGATGGACAATGGCCGGCTGCCGTCAGTCGGCGCGGGGGAGGGAGAGACCGCCGCAGGCGGTTTTTTTATTTTATCCACAGCAATTTTTTTGGGCGCTTGTGGAAAAGACAATGCCGCCGGCGTGAACGCGGGCGGCATTGTCATCTTGTCCACAGGCCAATGCCGTGGCGGGCTGGATCAGCCCTTCAGGGTTTGCTCCAGCACGTGCAGCTCGTGGTTGCATTCCGGGCTCTTGGCGCGGTCGGCGGCGATCTTGCGCACCGCGTGCAGCACGGTGGTGTGGTCGCGGCCACCGAAGAGGTCGCCGATTTCCGGCAGGCTCTTCTGGGTCAGTTCCTTGGCCAGGTACATGGCGATCTGGCGCGGACGGGCGATGTTGGCCGGACGCTTCTTGGAATACATGTCGGCGACCTTGATGTTGAAGAAGTCGGCCACCGTCTTCTGGATGTTTTCCACCGAGATCTGGCGGTTCTGCACCGACAGCAGGTCCTTCAGGGCTTCCTTGACGACATCGATGGTGATGTCCTTGCCGTGGAAGCGCGAGTAGGCCAGGATCTTGCGCAGCGCGCCTTCGAGCTCGCGCACGTTGGAGCGCAGGTGCTTGGCCACGAAGAAGGCGACATCATCGGAGAGCACCACGTCCTCGGCGGCGGCCTTCTTCATCAGGATGGCCACGCGCATCTCCAGCTCGGGCGGCTCGATGGCCACCGTCAGGCCGGAGTCGAAGCGGGAGATCAGGCGGTCATCCATGCCGCTGATTTCCTTGGGATAGGTATCGCTGGTGATGATGATCTGCTTCTTGGCCGCGATCAGTGCTTCGAAGGCGTAGAAGAACTCTTCCTGGGTGCGGCTCTTGCCGCCGAAGAACTGGATATCGTCGATCAGCAACAGGTCCAGCGAGTGGTAGTAACGCTTGAAGTCGTCGAAACCCTTGCGCTGGTAGGCCGTCACCACGTCGCGCACGTATTGCTCGGCGTGGATGTAGCGGATCTTGGCGCCCGGGTTATCCACAAGCACCTGGTTGCCGATGGCATGGATGATGTGGGTCTTACCGAGGCCCACGCCACCGTACAGGAACAGCGGGTTGTACGAGGTTCCGGGATTGTTGGCCACCTGGGTGGCAGCGGCGCGCGCCAGCTGGTTGGCCTTACCGGTGACCAGGTTGTCGAAGGTCAGGACCGGGTTGATGCGTGACTGCTCCTGGCGCGGCGCCACGGCGCGCACCGGCGGGGCCGGTTCAGGGTCCAGATGCAGCTGCTCGTGGTTGGGCAGGCCCAGGCCACTGGCGCCACCGCCGGCGGCCTGCGGGTTGGCGGCCGGGCGGCGCCCCTGGTTGCCGCGCGGGTCCAGCACGAATTGCACTTCGGTGGGCGCATCCCAGTATTCGCAGGCCAGCGCGGTGATGCGGTTGGCGAACTGGGTCTTGACCCAGTCGAGCTTGAAGCGATTGGGCGCGGCGATGCGCAGCAGCCCGTCTTCAAAGTCGAGCGGCACCAAGGGCTTGATCCAGGCGCTGTATTGCTGAGGGGTCAGCTCCTGCTCGAGTTTGTGGGAGCAGGCCTGCCAGAAGTTTTCCATGAAGCTTTCTTATCGGATAAGTGCGGCACCCGGCGGTCCCACCCTTGTCAGGGGGCCATGCGAAACGAGGTCGTCCGGGCGCGAAACGAGGGACGCATTTTACTCCGGTAAACCCAAGTTATCCACAGGCGCACATGCAAAATCGTCCGAAAAACTTGATCTATCCACAGGCTGCGCAGCAGCGCCGTATTTCTTCATTCTTTGGAGGCGCTTGCAACGGGGATGTTAGGGGGACAGAGTGGATAACTTATTGAACAGACAAGGAATTTAGCGGGGACAAGGTTTTTTGTAACAGGCTGTGCAAAACAGGGGAGAGGTCTCAGCTATGACCCTTTTTGATGCCTGTGGACAAATCTTTTCCTGGCGCCGCTGGTGCTGTGGACAAGATAAGGCGGGGCCGCCGTTCAGGGAACGACGGCGCCATCGACGAACACCTTCAGTTCGCCGGGCTGGTACTGTATCCAGGTCTCGTTGTCGGTCAGCGGCTGGGTGACGATGACTGCGACCCGGTCGTTGCTGGTGGTGAGCTGTGAAAAATCGACCGACAGATCCTCGTCGGACAGCTTGGCGGTCGCGAACGGATGCTGGCGGACGATGTAGTAGAGGTTGGTGGAGCAGTGGGTATAGAGGGCGGACCCGTCCGAGAGCAGCATATTGAAGGTGCCGTGGCTGGCGACCTGGTCGACGATCTCGCGCAACGCGGCACGCAGGTCGGCCAGCAGCGGCAGGCTGTCGCCGAAGCGCTTGCGCATTTCCTGCAGGATGAAGCAGAAGGCCAGTTCACTATCGGTGGTGCCGACCGGACGGAAAGGGCCATCCAGCTCGGGGGTGAAGTTCTTCAGGTCGCCATTGTGGGCAAACACCCAGTAGCGCCCCCACAGCTCGCGCACGAAGGGATGGCAATTGGCCAGCGTGACCCGGCCCTGGGTGGCCTTGCGGATATGCGCGATGACGTGCTGGGACTTGATCGGATAGCGCTTGATCAGCTCGGCCACCGGGGAGTCCACCGCCGCCTGGTGATCCACGAAGGTGCGCACGCCCGAGCCCTCGAAGAAGGCGATGCCCCAGCCATCCTTGTGATGATCGGTCAGGCCGCCACGGGTGGCGAAACCGGTAAAGCTGAACACGATATCGGTAGGGGTGTTGCAGTTCATCCCGAGGAGCTGGCACATGATGTCTTGCGGCAATGCGATGTTGATTGGCAGGTGGACAAGTTATCACGATTGCCGCTGCAGCAGGCGGGACGCAGGCGCAAAAAAAAGCCCCGCGAGCTTGCGCTTGCGGGGCTAATCCTTCCTAAAGAGGGAGGAGGAGACACAGTACGTACTACAAAACCTCTACTACACAACCAGAAGCCGGTGGGCCTCGAACTACACGCTGGCGGGGACTATCGATCAGTCACGCGCGGCCATGTTGCGCAGTTCGGCGGCGAAATTGGGTTGGGTCATGCTGTATTCGTTGGCCATGCGGTTCAACATCATCTTGCCGCTGAACTTGTGCGCCAGGATGCGTTGTTCCAGCGACTTGCGCGGCTTGACCAGCAACACGGCGGCTTGCGCCAGACCCATGATCAGCGGCTTGAAGATCATCACGAAGGTCAGCAGTGCTCCCAGACCCAGGGCCGGACGCAGGTAGGCCACAAACATGCCCATCATCGTTTGAGCGAAGGGCAGTGCTGCTTCTGCGGGAAAGGCCAGGTTCAGGAAAGACATGATATTTCTACCTCTGATAATCATGCCGCGACACGACTGCGCGGCGTTCAATCTCACTGTTGTTGCATCGCAGTATGAGGCGCCGGGCCTTGTATGACTACTTTCGAGTTCTCATATCAGATATACGATTCATGAATGTAGCGTGATGCCAGCTGGCCGGTGCCAGGCTATCGGCCGCAAACCCGCTTGCACGCTGGTGTCAGGCATCTCTCCGAGAGTTGCCATGGGAACAATGAGGCCGTCGATGGCATCGGGCTTCAACAAAAATACAACGTCATTTGACGCCATGCTTCTGTCCGGTGAATATCGTGGGCCGGTGCGACTTCGCAATCCGCCCGGTGGTGGCCGGCGGCGGCAAACCGGACGCACAAAAAAAAACCCCACAGGCCAGGCCTGTGGGGTTAATCCTTCCTAAAGAGGGAGGAGGAGACAACGGATCGGTGTCCTGACGCGTTGATCGAATCAGCGTCAACACAAGCGCCGTACGCGCCGGAACTACCGAAATCCCTGACTACCGGGCGATGGCCTGCTGGGCCTGTCGCCAACGTCGCGCAATGATGGTGCGCAACGGGTAAAACCTTGAAACGGGTGCTACAGAAACCTTCAGGCGATTAGCCGCGCGAGGCGATGAAGCGCAGTTCAGCAGCCAGGTTGGGCTGGGTGGCTTCGAACTTGTCGGCCATGCGGTTCAGTTGACGCGAACCGGTCACGCGGTCTTGTTCAGCAGCGACCAGGGCGACGGCTTGCAGCTCGTGGGCCTTGACGAAGTGAATGAAGATGTTGCGCATGACGGCGGCGAACTTGCTCTTGAAGGTGCTGTTGGTGCTTTGTGCGATGGTTGCCATGATTCGATCCTTGACGTGTTGTGTTATGTTGCATTGCAGTGTAGTGAACTCACATTTGTTTGACCACTTTCCGTTTCGGATATCAGTTATATAATCTGTGAATAATATTTCTGCCGGATGCGACCGGCGTTCATTCGCGACTCCCTTACTGCCGCAAAGGCCCGCCCTATGAGCTTTCTCACCCTGGACCTGAACCTGTTGCGCGTATTCGACGCCGTCATGACCGAGCAGAACCTGACGCGTGCCGCCAACTTGCTTGCCATGACCCAGCCGGCTGTCTCCAATGCGCTACGCCGCCTGCGCGATACCCTCAACGACGATCTGGTGATCCGCACCGCCCACGGCGTCAAGCCCACGCCGCGCGCCGAGGAGCTGTGGCCCACGGTGCGCCGCGCACTCTCGGAGCTGGAAGCGGTGATTGCACCGGAAAGCTTCGACATCTCGCGCGCCCAGAACACCTTCCGCATGGCCATGGTCGATGCCACGGCCGCGCTGTGGTTGCCTTCGCTGGTGCGCACCATCATGCGCGACGCCCCGCGCATCAAGATCCGCATGATGCCGCTGACCACCCGCGACCCGCGCGCCATGCTGCTGCGCGGCGACATCGACCTGGCGGTCGGCTTCTTCCCCGGGGTGACCGCGCAGCTGGCCGATGGCCAGGGCATGGCCAAGACCCAGATCAGCCACGCCCGGCTCTATACCGGGCAATACGTGTGCGTGATGCACAAGAACCACCCGCTGGCCGGCCAGCCCCTGACGCTGGACAGCTACTGCGGCGCCGACCACCTGCTGGTGAGCCTGTCGGGCAAACCCCATGCCGTCATCGACGACGTGCTGGCGGGCATGAACCGCGAGCGCAAGATCCTGCTGACGGTGAACCAGTTCTTCACGGCTGGGCGCATCGTGGCCAGCTCGGAGTTGCTGACCGTCTTGCCGCGCCACCTGGTGGCGGCCACCGGCATGGCCGAGGTACTCGTCGTCAAGGAACTACCGTTCCAGACACCGGAAGAGCATGTGGACATGTTGTGGCACGAGCGCGACGCCCGTAATCCTGCCCACAAGTGGCTGCGCGCACACTTGTCTGCAACAACGCATGACGAATTCGGTCGTATCAACATGAAGCGCTGATGCAGTTGCGGTAGCAGTCAACTGAACAAGCTGACCTGCGCCGCCTGATCTTCGCCGCGAACGCCCTGGAGACGGGTGTCCGGGAAGATCCCTGCCGGCCGGGGCATCGGCGCATGTTGACCACCCTTCACGGGAAGACCTGCCGATGCCACGCCTGACAACAACACTCCTCTGGCTGCTCGCCAGCCTGCTCGCGGTGATCGCCGCGGCGATCATCTTCATCCTCAGCTTCGACTGGAACCGGGCCAGACCCTGGATCAACGACCGCGTATCGACCGCGATCGGGCGCGAGTTCGTCATCCAGGGCGACCTGTCGCTGCACTGGCAACGCCCTGAAGCCACGGTGCCGCCGGCCGGCTTCTGGGCCCGCTGGCTACCCTGGCCGCGCCTGCAGGCCGAAGATCTGCGCCTGGGCAATCCCGAAGCCTTCGCCCAGTCTGGCCCGATGGCGACGGTGCGCCGGGTGACATTCACGCTGAACCCGCTGCCTTTGCTTGTGCACAAGATTTCCCTGCCGTCGCTGGAAGTGCAAGATCCGTCGGTGTCGCTGCAGCGCAACCGCGAGGCTGTGAACAACTGGACCTTCAAGACCAGCAGCGACGGTCCCTCCGACTGGCAACTCCAGCTGGGTCGCATTGCGCTGCGCCAGGGCAAGCTGGGCCTGGATGACGCTGTGGACAAGATCAACATCAAGGCCGCCATCGACACGCTCGATCCCGATCGGGAGAAACTCTACGGCCTGGGCTGGAAACTGGACGGCAGCTTCAACGGCGCACCGGTGTCGGGCCAGGGCAAGGCGGGTGGGGTGCTGTCGCTGCAGGATCCGCAACAACCCTATCCGCTGCAGGCCGAGGTCAAGGTCGGCAAGACCGCCATCGGCGTGCGTGGCACGCTGACCAAGCCGGCCGAGCTGGCGGCGCTGGACCTGCGGCTGTCGGTCTCCGGTGCCAGCATGGGCAATCTCTATCCGCTGACCGGCGTGCTGCTGCCGGAGACGCCGCCATTTGCGACCGAAGGCCGGCTCATCGGCAAGATCGATGCCGGACACAGCGAGTGGAACTATGAGCAGTTCAGCGGCAAGGTTGGCCAGAGCGATATCCACGGCGATCTGCGCTATGCCACCGGCGGTGGCGCCACGCGACCCAGCCTCTCCGGCACGCTGACGTCCAATGAATTGCGCTTCGACGACCTGGCGCCGCTGATCGGTGCCGATTCCAACGCGCAGAAGGCCGAACGTGGCGCGCAAGAGCGCCAGCCTGTGGACAAGATATTGCCGGTCAAGACCTTCGGCACCGATGCCTGGGGCGCGCTGGACGCCGATGTGCGCCTGGCCGGCAAGCGCATCATCAAGCAGAAGGACCTGCCCATCAACGACCTGCAGGCCCACCTGATCCTCAAGGACAAGGTGCTGACCCTGGCGCCGCTGGACTTCGGCGTGGCCGGCGGGACGCTCACGTCGACCATCCGGCTCGATGGGCAGGCCGCGCAGATGAAGTCCGAGATCAGCCTGTCGGCGCGCAAGCTGAAGATCCAGAAACTTTATCCACAGCTGGATGCGTCACGTACCAGCTTTGGTGAGATCAACGGCGATGCCCGGCTGTCGGCCACCGGCAATTCGGTCGCCGCGATGCTGGGCTCGGCCAATGGTGAAGTGAAGACCCTGGTCACCCAGGGTGCGATCAGCAAGTTCCTGCTGGAGGCGGCCGGACTCAATGTGGGTAACGTGGTCATCAGCAAGCTGTTCGGCGACAAGGAGGTGCAACTCAATTGCCTGGCCGGCGACCTGCCGGTGCGCAATGGCGTCATGGAGGTGAAGACCCTGCTGCTCGATACCGAGGATGCCCTCATCGTGGTCGATGGCAGCATCGACATGAAGCAGGAGAAGCTGGATCTGAACGTACACCCCAAGAGCAAAGGTTTGCGCATCATCTCGCTGCGCTCGCCGCTCTACGTCAGCGGGACCTTCAAGAATCCCGACGTCGGTGTGAACAAGGGCGTATTGGCCCTGCGCGCCGGCGGTGCCGTGGCGCTGGGCTTGCTAGCGCCAGTGACGGCCATCCTCCCGCTGATCAATATCGACCGCGACCAACAGGCTGACTGCGCCCATCTGCTCGACGAAGCGAGGAAGGCCCCGCAGGCGCCGCCCTCTGGGAAAACCCACCACGACCACCCGACGCCTAAAAAATAAGCACACCAAAACAGGGCGATTTGTTCATGCTGGGGCAGGGGATAACTCTCCTGCCCCAGCGCATTTTTGATCCGTTTTTTCGAACAGTGCGGTGGACAAGATTTCCCGCTACCGGGGAAGTGCACCAAAAATGCCTGTGGATGGTGCATCCAGGACGCAAAAATGCCGGAAATCAGGGGGGAATATCCCGAAATCGACATGTTTGCCGAAAAAGGCGGTTGGTACCCCTAATTCCTCAATTCTATCGATGCCTGTGGATAAAGTTCTGAATAACTTTTTTATCGATTGGGGAAAACTCGAAAAGTTATCCAAAGGCCGTTTTTTATCCAAGTTCTGTTATGGCGTCATACATGGCTTGCCCAAGTGCTTATGCTTTGGGCAAATAACTGATTTTTTTCGGGTTAACCAAGTTATCCACAGAAACGGGGGGACGTTAACCATCACTACTAATTTTATAAACAGCTTAGATATAAAGCTGAAGAACGCGCGCTTTCGCGTCGCGTCCCGGCAGGTTCCGCAAAGGGCAGGACTTGCCTGCCTGCCAGGGCATTTCAGACTGAACCGGCATGGGAAGAGCCAGGAGACGTCGAGATGGTCCAGACGATCGCGGACATCAGCTGTGGAAAACAAAAGCGCTGGCGGAGCTGACAAGCCCCCCAGCGCGTTTTTTTATCCACAAGGACCTCGGCGATCTGCTGACCGCCGGCAACGGCGGTGGACAAGACATCAGGCCTTGAGATCGACCGCGTCGGCTACCTCAAGCACGAGATCGGTCCGGGCCTGCGCCACGCAGGGAAGGATCCAGCCCTCGGCCTTCTCTTCCCGGGTCAAACCCGGCCATTCGATCTGGTAATCGATTTCGCCTGTGAACAATTTGCACATGCAGGTGCGACACGTGCCATTGCGACAAGAATTGGGCAAGCGGATGGAGTTGAGGAGTCCGGATTGCAGGATCGACAAGCCTGGTACTTGTTCGAATTGCAAACCCGATGGCTGCAGCTGGACAAGGGGTCTGGTGGGCTGGGACATGGCTTTTTTCCTGGGTTTGAAGCCGCCTGTGGATAACTCTTTGCATATCTACTGAGCGGTTTGGGTATATCTGCCTGTTTTATCCACCGGCGGAAAATTGTCCAGAATCTGTTCCTCGGCAATGCAAAAGCTTACCAAGCGTTTATCAGAAAGCTAAAGGATTGATTTTTTTCAAGTAAACCAAGTTATCCACAGTTTTTGGCGACGTTAACAATTACTACTATTTATATATATCCACATCTAAATTAAAGAACCGAAAGAGGGTTCGCGGTGGACATCTTTCCAAAAAATTGCTTTTCAAACAGCAAAACCCTTCAAAAAGCCCTTGGCAAAGGCAAGAACCCATCCAACAGCCCTTTAGGTTCGGCAGGAAGAGGGAGAAACCGGATGATTCATCCGATAACCAGGAACACCGTATTCCCTACAGGCAATGTCATGATTGCCATATTTCCTGCAACAACTGGAACACGGCCTTGATGACATCGTCGTTCTGCCGTTTCTCAAGAGAAATAAAGCTCAATTCGGTGGAGAGTTCGACCGCATCGGCAATCACCAGACCATGGGCATGCGCCTGGCTCAAGGCAATCGATGCGCGCGCCAGTGACAGTCCCACCCCGGACTTGACCAGGTCGAGCATCGATGACTCCTGGTCAACCAGGGCCACGGTATGGGGTTTTACCTGATGTTGGGCGAAGATCCTGCTTAATAGGCGATGATGTGCAGATTCAGGCGGCGTCCAGATCCAGGGCAGGCGCGACAGTTCCTTCCAGCCTTTGCCGCTGACGCGATTTTTCCAGCCGGCCGGGGCGACGACCTTGTAGGTGAAGGAGGTCAGCGTCATGGCGTGGAATCCCTTGCCGGGGTCGCCGAGGAAGAATCCGACGTCGAGTTTGCCGGCGCGGACTTCATTCAAGACCGAGCCCGACATGTGGTGCGCAAGCTGGGTCGACAGTTGCGGATGGCGTTCGACCAGCAACTTCAGGAATCCACCCAGCCGGATGAATTCCGGATCGAGAATGGTGCCGATAGCCAGGGAGCCCGACAGCGCCCCGGTACTGGACCGGAACTCGTTGGCATGGCGGCGCAACTCCTGCACATCGGCCAGTACGCGCTCAGCCAGCGGCAGCAGCCGGTTGCCTTCGACCGTGAGCACCATGCCGGCTGCACTGCGATTGAACAAAGCCAGGCCCAGACTTTCCTGCAGGGCCTTGATCTGAAGACTGACCGCGGGTTGGGTCAGATGCAGTTTTTCAGCGGCACGGGTCAGGTTGCCTTCATGGGCAACCGAGATAAATGCGCGTAACTGGGTCAGATCCATTGGTATCTTCCGCGATCCATCTATCAAATCCCATATCCAAGGTGTGGATAAACCCGTGGATATCCCGGTGGAAAGCCTGTGATTTTCTTGTGGGTAGCGTGTGGGCAAGAAAAAAGGATTATAAGCAGTTTTTATATTGCTCTTGATAATTCCTCATTGGATGCGGTCGCCGGGGAGGGCTATTCTTGCTCTTCACTGCCACCCGTCGAGGGGGGCCAGGATTCAGGGGGATCAGGAGACGGATCGCCCCGCTGCCATCGACACCACCAAAGGAAACCTTATGAGCCTCCCGCACATCGATCACTTCATCAATGGCCAGCTGTCCCGTTCCGAGAGCGGTCGCAGCCAGGACGTGTTCAATCCCGCCACCGGCGAAGTCGCTGCCAAGGTGTCGCTGGCGTCGGTGCAGGAAGTTAATGCGGCGGTGGCCGCCGCCAGTGCCGCAGCACCTGCCTGGGCCGAGACGGCGCCCCTGAAGCGCGCCCGCGTGCTGTTCAAGTTCAAGGAACTGATCGAGCAGAACCAGGATGCGCTGGCAAAGGCGATCACGCTGGAGCACGGCAAGGTGTTCTCGGATGCAAAAGGGGAGGTCACCCGTGGCCTGGAGATCGTCGAATTCGCCACCGGCATCCCGCAACTGCTCAAGACCCAGTTCACCGACAACATCGGCGGCGGTATCGACAACTGGAACCTGCGCCAGCCGCTGGGCGTGACCGCCGGCATCACCCCCTTCAACTTCCCGGTGATGGTGCCGCTGTGGATGGCGCCCATCGCCATTGCCACGGGCAACAGCTTCGTACTGAAGCCTTCCGAGCGCGATCCTTCGCCTTCGCTGATGCTGGCCGAGCTGTTCAAGCGCGCCGGCCTGCCCGATGGCGTCTTCAACGTGGTGCAGGGTGACAAGGTGGCCGTGGATGCCTTGCTGGAGCATCCCGAGGTGCAGGCGGTGTCCTTTGTCGGTTCCACCCCGATTGCCGAATACCTCTATCGCAAGGCCACCGAGCGCGCCGGCACCTTCCCGCTGCGCGCCCAGGCCCTGGGCGGCGCCAAGAACCACCTGGTGGTGATGCCGGACGCCAACCTGGACCAGGCCGTGGATGCCCTCATCGGTGCCGCCTACGGCTCGGCCGGCGAGCGCTGCATGGCCATCTCGGTGGCGGTGGCCGTGGGCAGCGTGGCTGATAAGCTGGTGGAAGCCCTGATCCCGCGCGTGAAGGCGCTGAAGGTCAAGAATGGTATGGAGGGCGACGCCGAGATGGGCCCGCTGGTGACCGCCGCCCACAAGGCCAAGGTCGAGGGCTATATCCAGAGTGGCGTGGACGCCGGTGCCAAGCTGCTGGTCGATGGTCGCGGCCTGAAGGTGCCGGGCCATGAGGGCGGCTTCTTCCTCGGCGGCACGCTCTTCGACAATGTCACCACCGACATGAAGATCTACCAAGAGGAAATCTTCGGCCCGGTGCTGTGCGTGGTGCGCGTGCCTGACTTCGCTTCGGCGGTGAAGCTGATCAATGCCCATGAATACGGCAATGGCGTGTCGCTGTTCACGGCCGACGGCAACACCGCACACGAGTTCTCGCGCCGCATCCAGGTGGGCATGGTGGGCATCAACGTGCCCATCCCGGTACCGATGGCCTGGCATTCCTTCGGTGGCTGGAAGCGTTCGCTCTTCGGCGATACCCATGCTTATGGCGAGGAGGGCATCCGCTTCTATACGCGCTACAAGTCCATCATGCAGCGCTGGTCGGCCACTATCGGCAAGGGGGCGGAGTTCACCATGCCGGTGGCCAAGTAAGCCGACGAAACAATACCGACCGTTCGGACTGAGTAGCGCCGCAGGCGCGTATCGAAGATTCACCGTAGACGCGGCTTCGATACGTCGCTACGCGACTACTCAGGCCGAACGGCTGCAGGAACGCAACGGCAAGAACAAGAGCACAGCGGAGACAGCATGCAATCGGCAGGGCAATACGACTACATCATCATCGGCGCCGGCACTGCCGGTTGCGTCATGGCCAACCGGCTTTCCAGGCAGCCCGGCGTGAAGGTGCTGCTGATCGAAGCGGGGGCACGTGACGACTACATCTGGATCCATATCCCGGTCGGCTATCTCTATTGCATCAACAATCCGCGCACCGACTGGATGTTCCGTACCGAGGCCGATCCGGGCCTCAACGGACGCAGCCTGATCTACCCGCGTGGCAAGGTGCTGGGCGGCTGCTCCTCGATCAACGGCATGATCTACATGCGCGGCCAGGCCCGCGATTACGACCACTGGGCCGAGGTGAGCGGTGACGACAGCTGGCGCTGGGACAATGTATTGCCGCTGTTCAGGAAGAGCGAGGACTACCATCTCGGCGCCAGCCAGTTCCACGGCGCTGGCGGCGAATGGCGCGTGGAGAAACAACGCCTGCGCTGGGACATCCTGGATGCCTTCCGCGATGCTGCCGCCGAGAATGGCATTCCCAGGCTCGACGACTTCAACCAGGGCGATAACGAGGGCTGTGGCTACTTCGACGTCAACCAGAAGCGCGGCGTGCGCTGGAACGCTTCCAAGGCCTTCCTGAGGCCTGCCATGAAGCAGGGCAACCTGGAGATCATGACCGGCTCCCACGTGAAGAAGCTGCGCTTCAGCCAGGGACCGTCCGGGCCGATCTGTCGCGGCGTGGAATTCACCGGTGGCGGCAGCGAGTGGTTCGCCGAGGCGGGCCAGACCATCCTGTGTGCGGGCGCCATCGGTTCGCCGCATATCCTGCAGATGTCGGGCATTGCCGCGCCCGAACTGCTGCAACAGCACCAGATCCCGGTGGTGCAGGCCCTGGCGGGGGTGGGCGAGAACCTGCAGGATCACCTGCAGATCCGCATGGCCTTCAAGGTGCAGGGTACCAGGACGCTCAACACCATGGCCTCCAGCATGCTGGGCAAGATGAAGATCGGCCTGGAATACCTGCTCACGCAGAGCGGACCGATGTCCATGGCCCCCTCGCAATTGGGCGCCTTCGCCAAATCCGATGCGGGCCAGGCCAGCGCCAACCTGCAGTACCACGTGCAGCCATTGTCGCTGGAGAAGTTCGGCGATCCGCTGCATCCTTTCCCCGCCTTCACGGCCAGCGTGTGCAACCTGCGTCCGACCTCGCGCGGTCATGTGCGCCTGGCCTCGACCGATCACGCCCTGGCCCCCAGGATCACCACCAATTACCTCGCCACCGCCGAGGATCGCAAGGTCGCCGCCGACTCCCTGCGCCTGACCCGTCGTATCGCGGCCGCCCCCGCGCTGGCGCGCTACCGCCCCGAGGAATTCAAGCCGGGCCCGAGCTACCAGAGCGAGGAAGACCTCTACCGTGCCGCCGGTGAAGTCGGCACCACCATCTTCCATCCCGTGGGCACTTGCCGCATGGGGCGAAGCGATGACGCGATGGCGGTGGTGGACGCCCAATGTCGGGTGCGCGGGGTGGGCGGACTGTGGGTGGCCGATGCCTCCGTGATGCCCTCGATCACCTCGGGCAATACCAATTCGCCGACGGTCATGATTGCCGAGAAAGTCGCTTCCAGCCTGCTTTCCCGGGCATAGAAGCGGGAATTCCCGGGCGCTGGCCGATACGGTACTTATACGTATTGTAGGAATGGTACGACTCGGCTACTATGCGCCAAATATTAAAACGAGCTTCTCGATTCGCCAGGTAAAAACGACGGTTCCTGAATCCAAAAGATTCAGACCAACCGCAGCAGGCAGGCCTTGACGACCGGATCAACCGGCGCGGGCATCAAAGGGAAAGAAGAGACTATGACAGACGTCATTCTGGAGACACGGAACCTGACGAAGGAATTCAAGGGTTTCACGGCAGTAAGCGCGGTCAACCTGCAAATTGAGCGCGGTCACATTCATGCCTTGATCGGCCCCAATGGCGCCGGCAAGACGACTTGCTTCAACCTGCTGACCAAGTTCCTGGTGCCGACCTCGGGCCAGATCCTGTTCAACGGTCGCGACATCACCATGGACGCTCCCGCGCAGATCGCGCGCCAGGGCATCATCCGTTCCTTCCAGATCTCTGCCGTCTTCCCGCACATGAGCGTGCTGGAAAACGTGCGCATCGGCCTGCAGCGCAAGCTCGGTACGTCCTTCCATTTCTGGAAGAACGGCGACAGCTTGAAGCAGCTCGACGAGCGCGCCATGCAGCTGCTGGAAGAAGTGGATCTCACCAGCTTCGCCCACACCACCACGGTGGACCTTCCCTATGGCCGCAAGCGCGCCCTGGAGATTGCCACCACCCTGGCCATGGAACCGGAACTGATGCTGCTGGACGAACCCACCCAGGGCATGGGCCACGAAGACGTGGACCGCGTCACGGCGCTGATCAAGAAGGTCTCGGCCGGCCGCACCATCCTCATGGTGGAGCACAACATGAGCGTGATCTCGGGCATCTGCGATCGCATCAGCGTGCTGCAACGTGGCGCGCTGCTGGCCGAAGGCAACTATGAAGAAGTCTCGCGCAACCCGCAGGTGATGGAAGCCTACATGGGCAGCACCTCCGCCGAACTGCAGGGAGCGCACTGATGAGCACCGCAACCATGAATGCCACCGTGAAGACGTCGTCCTCCAATGCGCCGCTGGTGCTGCAGATCAGCGACCTGCAATCCTGGTATGGCGAATCGCACATCCTGCACAACGTCAACCTGAACGTCCATCAGGGCGAGGTGGTGACGCTCCTGGGCCGCAACGGCGCCGGTCGTACCACCACGCTGCGCTCCATCATGGGCCTGGTCGGCACCCGCAAGGGGAGCATCAAGATCAACGGCCAGGAAACCATCGGCCTGGCCACCCACAAGATCGCCCATCACGGCGTCGGTTACTGCCCGGAAGAGCGGGCCATCTTCTCCTCGCTCTCGGCGGAAGAAAACCTGATGCTGCCGCCCTTCGTCTCCAAGACCGATCGCGGCATGTCCATCGACGAGATCTACGAGATGTTCCCCAACCTGAAGGAACGTCGCAGCAGCCAGGGCACCCGCCTGTCCGGCGGCGAGCAGCAGATGCTGGCGGTGGCGCGCATCCTGCGCACCGGCGCACGCCTGCTGCTGCTCGACGAGATCTCCGAAGGCCTGGCACCGGTCATCGTGCAAGCCCTGGCGCGCATGATCACCACGCTCAAGGCCAAGGGCTACACCATCGTGATGGTCGAGCAGAACTTCCGTTTCGCGGCACCCCTGGCTGATCGCTTCTATGTGATGGAGCACGGCCAGATCGTCGAGTCCTTCGAGTCCGCCCAGCTGGAATCGAAGATGCAGACCTTGAACGAGTTGCTCGGCGTCTGATCCACCGCGCACAGGGCAATGTGCACGGTGCAGCACCGACGGTGTCACCCGCTTCACCACGACAAGAATTTAACCAATAAGTACGTTCGCGGAGACAGTGATCCTGCCTCCGTACCAATCGGGTTGTCTCGCATCAAAACCACTTAGCGGGCTTCATAACAGAGGAGATGAAAATGAAACTCAAGGCAATGGCACTGGCCGTCACCGCTGCAGCAGCGGCATTCGCGACGGCGCCGGCTTCGGCCCAGATTTCGGGCGACGTGATCAAGATCGGCTTCATCACCGATATCTCGGGTGTGTATTCGGACATCGATGGCCAGGGTGGTGCGGAAGCCATCAAGATGGCGATTGCCGACATGGGTGGCGCGATCAACGGCAAGAAGATCGAACTGCTGGTCGCCGACCACCAGAACAAGGCCGACGTGGCCGCCAGCAAGGCCCGTGAATGGTTCGACCAGCAGGGCGTGGACATGCTGATCGGTGGCACCAACTCCGGTACCGCCCTGGCCAGCGCCAAGGTCGCGGCCGAAAAGAAGAAGGTCTACATGCAGATCGGCGCCGGTTCGGCCCGCCTGACCAATGAAGAGTGCTCGCCCTATACCGTGCACTACGCCTACGACACCGTGGCCCTGGCCAAGGGTACCGGTTCGGCCGTGGTGAAGCAGGGTGGCAAGAGCTGGTTCTTCCTGACCGCCGACTACGCCTTCGGCCACTCGCTGGAATCCGATACCGCCACCGTCGTGAAGGCGTCGGGCGGCACCGTGGTCGGCTCCGTCAAGCACCCGCTGGGCGCGTCCGACTTCTCCTCCTTCCTGCTGCAGGCACAAAGCTCCAAGGCCCAGATCATCGGCCTGGCCAACGCGGGTGGTGACTTCATCAATGCGGTGAAGGCGGCCAACGAATTCGGCATCACCAAGACCGCCAAGCTGGCTGGTCTGCTGGTGTTCATCAATGACGTGCACTCGCTGACCCTGAAGAGCACCGAAGGCCTGTACCTGACCGACAGCTGGTATTGGGATGCCAACGACGAGACCCGTGCCTTCGCCAAGCGCTACTTCGCCGTGCGCAAGAAAATGCCGTCCTCGCTGCAAGCCGCCGACTACTCGGCTGCCCTGCAGTACCTGAAGATCGTCAAGGAAATCGGCACCGACGATTCCGACAAGGTGATGGCAGCGCTGCGCAAGGCCAAGTTCAACGACATGTACCAGAAGAACGGTTACCTGCGCGCCGATGGCCGCGTGGTGCACGACATGTACCTGTACCAGGTCAAGGCGCAATCGGAATCGAAGTATCCGTGGGACTACTACAAGCTGGTGCAAACCATCCCGGCTGAACAGGCATGGACCACCAAGGCCGAGTCCAAGTGCGCCGCCTGGAAGTAAGCAGCAAGCAGTAAGGCAATCGGATCGACCCGCAAAATCTGTCATTTCTGTTCACGCAGGGATGGCAGATTTTTGCTGTAGGCGATTGCGTTTTTCACCCATCTGGACGAACGGGTTTTTATGGAACTATTCGGCATCCCCCTGCAAGCCTTGTTGAGCCAGCTCCTGCTGGGCCTGGTCAACGGCTCCTTCTACGCCATGCTCTCGCTGGGCCTGGCCGTGATTTTCGGCTTGCTCAACGTGATCAATTTCGCGCACGGCACGCTCTACATGCTGGGCGCCTTCCTGGCCTGGATGGGCCTGAGCTACTTCGACCTGAACTACTGGGTCATGCTCATCGTGGCACCCATCCTGGTCGGTGCCTTCGGCATCCTGATCGAGAAGACCATGCTGCGCTGGCTCTACAAGCTGGACCACCTCTATGGCCTGCTGCTGACCTTCGGCATCACGCTCATGGTCGAGGGCATCTTCCGCTCTGTCTATGGCGTCTCCGGCCAGCCGTATTCGGTGCCTGATCTGCTGCAGGGCGCCACCAACCTGGGCTTCATGGTGCTGCCCAACTACCGCGCCTGGGTCGTGGTGGCCTCGCTGGTGGTGTGCTTCGCGACCTGGTTCGTGATCGAGAAGACCCGCCTGGGCGCCTACCTGCGCGCCGGTACCGAGAACCCCAAGATGGTGGAAGCCTTCGGCATCAACGTGCCGCTGATGGTGACCCTGACCTACGGCTTCGGCGTGGCCCTGGCGGCCTTCGCCGGCGTGCTGGCCGCACCGGTGATCCAGGTCTCGCCGCTGATGGGCTCGAACCTGATCATCACCGTCTTCGCCGTGGTGGTCATCGGTGGCATGGGTTCCATCCTCGGGTCCATCATCACCGGTCTGCTGCTGGGACTGATCGAAGGCCTGACCCGGGTGTTCTACCCCGAGCTGTCGGCCACCGTGGTCTTCATCATCATGGCCATCGTCCTGATGGTCCGTCCGGCCGGCCTGTTCGGCAAAGAGAAATAATCGGAGACCGGCATGAACAAGAAACTCGGAATTGCAGTTCTGTTAATACTCGCACTGGCGGCGCCCTTCGGCATCTACCCGGTGTTCCTGATGAAGATGCTGTGCTTCGCCCTGTTCGCCTGCGCCTTCAACCTGCTGATCGGCTATACCGGCCTGCTGTCCTTCGGCCATGCCGCCTTCCTCGGCTGGGCCGGCTACATGTGTGGCCAGGCACTGAAGGTGTGGGGTTTGCCGACCGAACTGGGCCTGGTCGTGGGTACCGCCACCGGCGCCCTGATCGGCCTGGTGATGGGCTTGCTGGCGATCCGCCGTCAGGGCATCTACTTCACCATGATCACGCTGGCACTGGCACAGATGCTGTTCTTCGTGGCCTTGCAGGCGCCGTTCACCGGTGGCGAGGATGGCTTGCAGGGTGTCCCGCGCGGCAAGCTGCTGGGCTTCCTGAGCCTGGAGAGCGACATGACCCTGTACTACGTGGTGCTGGCCATCGCCGTGGCGGGCTTCGCCCTGATCGTGCGTACCATCAATTCACCCTTTGGACAGGTGCTCAAGGCGATCAAGGAGAACGAGCCGCGCGCCATCTCGCTGGGCTATGACGTGGCACGCTACAAGCTGCTGGCCTTCGTGCTGTCGGCGGCGCTGTCGGGCCTGGCCGGATCCACCAAGACCCTGGTGCTGGGCTTCGAGACGCTGACGGATGTGCACTGGAGCATGTCCGGCCTGGTGGTACTGATGACCCTGGTCGGTGGCCTGGGCACCATCGTTGGTCCCATCGTCGGTGCCGTCATCATCATCATGCTGGAGAACAAGCTGGGTGATATCGGTACCTGGCTGGCCAACGTTACGCATATCGACTGGTTCAATACCCTGGGCGATTCGGTGACCATCGTGACCGGCTTCATCTTCATCGTTTGCGTTCTGGCCTTCCGCAAGGGCATCGTGGGCGAGATCCTGGCGCTGGCCGGGAAGGGGCAGGCCCGACAGTCGCACTGAGTCCAAGCGCATGCAGGTCGTCTCCGGGCGACCTGGCTTACCGCCGGCAGATCACCCAGCGTGATTTCCCGGCGGTAATTTTTGTGCTGTCTGTTTTGTCCACAGCGTTTGCCAGGGGAGGGGAACAGCGGTGACATGTTTCGCAACAGAGGTGAATGGGATGGATCTGTAGCTGATGCGGTGCGAAGGACGGCGGTAGAATAGGCGCCGCCCGGAGCGGGCAAGCGGGGTGTGGTTTGCAGCCCGGTTGCGATCTCCGGCCAGACCAATCAAAAGAGATCACGCCTCATCTTATGCACAGCCATTTCTTCGCCACACCTCGCGCATCATCGCGTCCGATTCCCGTTGTCTTATGCACAGGGGAGGGAGGACATGCTTGATTACCTTGTGTTGTGCGGCGCCGCCTTCGTTGCCGGCCTGATCGATGCGGTGGTGGGTGGCGGAGGGCTGGTACTGGTACCAACCCTGTTCTCGGTCTTTCCCAATACGACGCCGGCCACGCTGCTGGGGACCAACAAGGTTGCCGGTGTCATGGGTACCAGCGCGGCCGCGATCAATTTCGCCCGCAAGGTGGCGGTACGCTGGAGTACCGTGACCCCGGCGGCGATCGCGGCATTTGCGTTGTCCTTCTTCGGCGCCTTCGTCGTCACGCATATCCCGACCGACCTGATCCGCAAGGCCTTGCCCTTCGTGCTGATCGCGGTGGCACTCTATACCCTGAAGAAGAAGGATTTCGGCACCACTCACGCACCTACCCTGAGTGGCACCCGCGAGATGGTCTATGCGGCGCTGATCGGTGCAGCGGTCGGATTCTACGACGGTGTCTTCGGGCCTGGTACGGGCAGCTTCCTGGTCTTCCTGTTTGTGCGGGTGTTCAGCTATGACTTCCTGTCGGCCTCCGCCGTCTCCAAGTTCGTCAACATCGCCACCAACCTGGCTGCCCTGTGCTGGTTCGGTTACAGCGGCCATGTAATCTGGCAGCTGGGTCTGCTGATGGCGGTCTTCAATATCGGTGGGTCGCTGGTGGGTACTCGGCTGGCAATGAAACACGGCAGCGTCTTCGTGCGCAAATTATTCCTGATCGTGGTCGGGGCCCTGATTCTCAAGAGCGCTTACGATGCATTCCTGAAATAGGGTAGGGTAAGGTAGCGATTGGGATGCACTGTTTCACGTGAAACATTGGATTGCAAAGATAGACAAAACGGAAGACGGAGCCAATGGCTCCGTTTTTCTTTTGGGGCAGCAGATCAGAAATTCTCTCAATTTCATCTTCACTGTTTCACGTGAAACAGTGCGAGCAGTGTTTCATTGATCAGCTATAGCTATCGCTGAGGCATCCTGATAGTGTCCAACAGGGCGGATAAGTGCGGTAAACCAACAGCCTATTCCGGGGTGCCGGGACCCTCTCCGCAAAAGACCTTATAATCTCGCCTCTGTTCTTACCTCTCCGCGAGGCGCGTATCATGCTATTCCCCACACATTTTGACGTCATTGTCGTTGGCGGCGGTCACGCCGGCACCGAAGCTGCACTGGCCGCAGCACGCATGGGCCAGAAAACTCTGCTCCTGACGCACAACATCGAAACCCTGGGCCAGATGTCCTGCAACCCCTCCATCGGCGGGATCGGCAAGGGCCACCTGGTCAAGGAAGTCGATGCCATGGGTGGGGCAATGGCGATTGCCACCGATGAGGCGGGCATCCAGTTCCGTATCCTGAACTCTTCCAAGGGACCGGCCGTGCGTGCCACCCGTGCCCAGGCCGACCGTATCCTGTACAAGGCGGCGATCCGCTCGCGCCTGGAAAACCAGCCCAACCTGTGGCTGTTCCAGCAAGCGGTGGACGACCTGATGCTCGAAGGTGACCGCGTCGTCGGTGCCGTGACCCAGGCCGGGATCCGGTTTGCGGGCAGGGCAGTGGTGCTGACCGCCGGGACTTTCCTGGATGGGAAGATCCACGTTGGTCTCAACAACTACTCCGGTGGCCGTGCCGGTGATCCGCCGGCGGTCTCGCTGTCGGCCCGCCTGAAGGAATTGAAGCTGCCGCAAGGGCGCCTGAAGACCGGCACGCCGCCGCGTATCGATGGCCGCAGCATCAACCTGGCCATCCTGGAAGAGCAACCGGGCGACCTGGATCCGGTGCCGGTGTTCTCCGTCATGGGCAACGCCGCCATGCACCCGCGCCAGATGCCGTGCTGGATCACCCATACCAATAGCCGCACCCACGACATCATTCGTGGTGGCCTGGATCGCAGCCCCATGTACACCGGCGTGATCGAAGGCGTGGGCCCGCGTTATTGCCCCTCCATCGAAGACAAGATCCACCGCTTCGCCAGCAAGGATTCGCACCAGATCTACCTGGAACCCGAGGGCCTGACCACCCACGAGTTCTACCCCAATGGCATCTCCACCAGCCTGCCGTTCGACGTGCAACTGGAACTGGTGCGCTCGATGAAGGGCATGGAAAACGCCCACATCCTGCGTCCCGGCTATGCCATCGAATACGATTACTACGACCCGCGCGGCCTGAAGTCCTCGCTGGAAACCCGTCAGGTCCAGGGCCTGTTCTTCGCCGGTCAGATCAATGGCACCACCGGTTACGAAGAGGCCGCCGCCCAAGGCATGCTGGCCGGTATCAATGCCGCCTTGCAGACCCAGGGGCGTGACACCTGGACCCCGCGCCGCGATGAAGCCTATCTGGGCGTGCTGGTCGATGACCTGGTCACCCAGGGCGTGCAAGAGCCTTACCGCATGTTCACCAGCCGTGCCGAGTATCGTCTCTCGCTGCGCGAAGACAATGCCGACCTGCGCCTGACCGAGATCGGTCGCGAACTCGGTTGCGTGGGCGATGCGCAATGGGAAGCCTTCGAGAAGAAGCGCGAATCCGTTTCACGTGAAATGGAGCGCCTCAAGAGCACCTGGGTCAATCCGCGCATCCTCGCTGCGGCCGAAGCCGAACGCGTGCTGGGCAAGGCCATCGAACGCGAATACAACCTGCTGGATCTGCTGCGCCGTCCCAACGTCAACTACGACAGCCTGATGAGCCTCACCGGCACCGAAGGCCAGCCCCTGGCCGGCCCCGGTATCGAAGAAGGCCCGGTGCGCGAGCAGGTCGAGATCCAGGTCAAGTACGCCGGCTATATCGCCCGTCAGGCCAATGAGATCAGCCGCCAGGACCACAATGAAAACCTGAAGCTGCCGGCAGACCTGGACTACATGGAGGTCAAGGCGCTCTCCATCGAAGTACGCCAGAAGCTCAACAAGCACCGTCCGGAAACCCTGGGCCAGGCTTCGCGCATTTCCGGCGTGACACCGGCGGCGCTGTCGCTGCTGCTGGTGCACCTGAAGAAGGGCGGCTTGAAGCACGGCACCACTAGCACGGACAACCAGGCGGCCTGACGCGGCCACCGATTCCACACCATTGTCGAACCAGATCAAGACCAAGGCATCAAGGATGAGCAACACTGCAGACCAGCACCACCTGACCCGCACCCTCAAGGAAGGCGCTGCTGCGCTCGGCCTGGACCTCTCCGAGGCCCAGATCGACAAGCTGATGGCCTACCAGGCGTTGCTGGCCAAGTGGAACAAGGTCTACAACCTGACCGCCTTGCGTGATCCGGCGCAGATGATGACGCATCACCTGCTGGACTCCCTCTCGGCCATGACCGCCTTCGCCGGCGCGCATCGCGTGCTGGACGTGGGGGCGGGCGGTGGCCTGCCGGGTATCGTGCTGGCGATCTGGGCGGCCGAAGCGCAACCGCAGATGCACATTACCCTGGTCGATACGGTGCAGAAGAAGACCGCCTTCCTCAACCAGGTCAAGGCGCAATTGCAGTTGGGCAATGTGACGGTCTTGCATGCGCGCGTGGAGCAGTTGCCCATCGAGCAACAATACGATGTCATCACCTCGCGCGCCTTTGCGGAACTGAAGGACTTCGTCACATGGTCGAACCACCTCCTGCAACAAGATGGCAAGTACATCGCCCTCAAGGGTGTGCTGCCGCAGGAGGAAATCGAGCGCCTGCCGGCCGGCTGGAAGGTCCAGAGCATCCGGCCGCTGCAGGTGCCCGGCCTGGATGCCGAGCGGCATCTCATCTTCATGGAAAGAGCGAGCTGATGAACAAACTCCAGCAAGTCCTGGCCACCACCCTGGTGTCGATGGCGCTCCTCGGTGCCGTTGCACCGGTCAGCGCCCAGGAGGTCAAGACCGTCTCCAGCGTCGATCTCAAGCGCTATGCCGGCAAGTGGTACGAGATCGCCAAGATCCCCAACAACTTCCAGAAGAAGTGCCTGTCGTCGACCACCGCCGAGTATGCTCCGCGTGAGGATGGCCAGATCGACGTGCGCAACCGCTGCAAGACCGCGGACGGCATCGATGAAGCCCAAGGGGTGGCCAAGGTGGTCCCGGGCAGCAACAACAGCAAGCTGCAGGTGCGCTTTGCACCGGCCTGGCTGTCGTGGATCCCGATGGTCTGGGGCGACTACTGGATCATGGAGCTGGACGACCAGTACAGCCTGGTGACCGTCGGCAGCCCCTCGCGTGAATACCTGTGGGTGCTTTCGCGCACCCCGACCATCAGCGAAGAGCAATACGAGACCGCCATCAACAACGCCACCAAGCAAGGCTTCGATACCTCGCGCGTGGTCAAGAGCAAGCCCTGATACGCCACCGGGCGCATCAGGTAGATCAATCACAGCACAGGACACAGGAGGCGGCACCATGCAGGCGATGTTTCACTCCCTCGGCATCACCGATATCTGGCAACTGATCGCCGCCACCATGGTGTTCCTGCTGCTGCCCGGGCCCGGCACCTTCTGCGTGCTGACCTGCACCGCCAAGGGCGGCATGCGTGGCGGCTTCGCGGCGCAGGCCGGCCTGATGCTGGGCGATATCGTGCTCATGTTCCTGGCCGCCATCGGTGTGGCCGCACTGCTGCACGCCAATCCATTGCTGTTCCACGGCCTGCAATACATGGGGGCGGCCTATCTGGCCTACCTCGGCGCGCGTCTGCTGTTTGCAAGAGGCGAGGGCGGTGGTACAGTCGTACCCTTTTCCAACGCCGCGGAATTCCGACGCGGCTTCCTGGTCACCTTGTTCAACCCGAAGGCCATCGTGTTTTACATGGCGTTCTTCCCGCTGTTCCTGGACCCCGCCACGCAACAGGGCGCGCTCACCTTCGTCACGATGGGCGCGGTGATCAGCAGCTGCACCGCTTTCTACGGCAGCCTGCTGGTCATCCTCGGCAATGCCGCGGCCCGTCGCCTGGCGCACAATCGCACCATCGCCAGATTGGCATCACGTGCGACCGGTGTATTCCTGATCGGTTTCGGCATCAAGTTGACCACGCAATAACGCTCAAATAAAAAGATATGGCAAAAATTTTCTGTGTCGCCAACCAAAAGGGTGGCGTAGGCAAGACCACTACCGCGGTCAATCTCGCTGCCGGCCTGGCCGAGCTGAAGCAACGCGTACTGCTGGCTGACCTCGACCCCCAGGGCAATGCCACCATGGGCGCCGGCATCAACAAGGCCACGCTGGAGGCGTCGATCTATGAAGTCCTGCTGGGCATCTCCGATATCCGCAGCGTGCGCAAGCGTTCCGATGCCGGTGGCTTCGACGTGCTGCCGGCCAACCGCGAGCTGGCTGGCGCCGAAGTCGAGATGGTTGAGCTGGAGCAGCGCGAGGCTCGCCTGAAGAACGCCTTCGCCGACGTCGCCGACGACTACGACTTCATCCTGATCGACTGCCCGCCGGCGCTGTCCATGCTGACCCTGAACGGCCTGTGCTCGGCGCACGGCGTGATCATCCCGATGCAGTGCGAGTACTACGCACTGGAAGGTCTCTCCGACCTGGTCAACACCATCAAGAAGGTGCACGCCAAGCTGAACCCGGAACTGAAGGTGATCGGCCTGTTGCGCGTCATGTTCGATCCGCGCATGACGCTCTCGCAGCAGGTCTCGGACCAGCTGGAACAACACTTCGGCGACAAGGTCTTCAAGACCGTCATCCCGCGCAACGTGCGACTGGCCGAAGCGCCGTCCTACGGACTGCCGGGGGTGACCTTCGATCCCACCTCCAAGGGTGCGCAAGCCTATATCGCGTTCGGCGCGGAAATGGTCGAGCGCATCAAGACGCTGTAATCACGCTCACGCATCGTTTTCATCAGGCAATCGCATGGCAACTCTACCGAAAAAATCCAAGGGACTGGGACGCGGACTGGACGCGCTCCTGGGCGGCTCGGCCGACATCACCGAAGAAGCGCAGGCCCAGGCTCAGGCCGGCCTGCCCACCGTGATGCCGGTGGGCGAGCTGCAGGCCGGCAAGTACCAGCCGCGTACCCGCATGGACGAAGGCGCGCTCAATGAGCTGGCCGCCTCGATCAAGGAACAGGGTTTGCTGCAGCCCATCCTGATCCGCGCCATCGGCAACAAGAATGGCCGCGACGTCTACGAGATCATCGCCGGTGAGCGCCGCTTCCGCGCGGCCAAGATCGCCGGCCTGACCGAAGTGCCGGTGCTGGTCAAGAACGTGGACGACCAGACCACGGCCGCGATGGCGCTGATCGAGAACATGCAGCGCGAGGATCTGAACCCCCTCGAAGAAGCGCAGGGCATCCATCGCTTGATCACCGATTTCGCCTTCACCCACGAGCGTGCGGCACTGGCCGTGGGACGTTCGCGCAGCGCGGTGAGCAACCTGCTGCGCCTGCTGAACCTGGCCAAGCCGGTGCAGACCATGCTCATGGCCGGCGATATCGACATGGGCCATGCCCGTGCGCTGCTGGTGGTGGATGCCGCCACGCAGATCCAGCTGGCTAACCAGATCGTGGCCAAGCGCATGTCGGTGCGCGATGCCGAGAAGCTGGTCACCCGCGCCTCGGCCGAGCAGGCGACCAAGCCGCGTGAAGCGCGCGAGAAGTCGCGCGACATCGCCCGTCTGGAAGAAGAACTGTCCGACCTCCTGGTCACCCAGGTCAACATCAAGACGGGCGCGCGCAACAAGGGCCAACTGATCATCCAGTTCAATGACCTCGATGCCCTCGATGGCGTCATCGCCCGCTTGCGCGGGGATGCGCAGGAATCCTGATCGCTACCGGGTACCGGCGGAAGATGAAAAAAGGGCTGCTCTGAAGAGAGCAGCCCTTTTCAATTCAAATGATACAAACGAGATCGATGCTTGAGCGCATCAGAAGGTCCGTTGCACATCCGAGCGCGGCGGCAGCTGGTAGCTCCAGGTCTCAGTGACCGGCTTGCCGCCGGAGACCAGCGCGGCACGCAATTCCACCGCCTGGGCCACATTGCGGATCTTCACGCGCAATGTCAGCCGCCAGCCGTTGATGGCCGGGTTGGGCTGCAGTTGCGCATCCATCAGCTCGCCATTGGCCGACACGCTCACCTGCGGCTGCACCTGCGCACCGGCCTGCAGCTTGCCCAGCGCCGGGCCGGTGAAGTCCACCAGCAGGGCGGTGGTGCCATCGAAGGCGCGGATCAGGTTGGCCTGCGTCAGTTCGCCATCGGTGTGGAAGGTCTGCTTCACCCAGCCCACTTCATCCTTCAGGATGGCCGGCTCGTCCATGGTCCAGTGGATGCGGTAGTCATAGGCCACCGGGGTGCCACGCGGCGGCAATTGCGCGGGCAGCCAGTAGGCCACGATGTTGTCGTTGGTCTCGTCGGCGGTGGGGATCTCCACCAGCTGCACGGCACCACGGCCCCAATCTCCCTTGGGCTCGATCCAGGCCGAGGGGCGCAGGTCGTAGCGGTCCTTCAGGTCTTCGAAGGCGGAGAACTCGCGGCCGCGCTGCAACAGGCCGAAGCCACGCGGATTGGTCACCTCGAAGGAACTCACTTCGACGTTCTGCGGATCGTTCAGCGGACGCCACAGCCACTCGCCGCTGCCGGTGTGGATGGCCAGGCCGTTCGAATCATGGATAGCCGGACGGAAGTTGCGGCGCGAGGATTGCTGGTTGGGCCCGAAGAGGAACATGCTGGTCAGCGGCGCGATGCCCAGGCGTCCTACTTCGCCGCGCAGGAACACGCGTGCCTGCACATCCAGCAGCGCATCCTTGCCCGGTGTGAGCGTGAATTTGTAGGCACCGGTGGCGCGCGGCGAATCCAGCAGCGCATAGAAGGTCAGTTGCTTCTCGCCCGGTGCCGGACGCTGGATCCAGAACTCGGTGAAGTGCGGGAATTCTTCGCCGCTCAGCATGGCCGTATCGATGGCCAGGCCGCGGGCCGAGAGGCCATACACCTGGCCACGGCCGATCACGCGGAAATAGCTCGCGCCCAGCACGCTCATGACCTCGTCTTCCTTGTCATCGCGGTTGAGCGGGTAGACCACGCGGAAGCCCGCATAGCCCAGATGCGCGGTGCTGTCCTTGGCCAGCGCGAGGTCGCCGAAGTTGAAGCGGTCGGTGCTGTAGCCCACATCCTGCACGCGACCGTCGGCGATCTCGTGGATCAGCACCGGCGCATTGAACTGCATGCCCTGGTGATAGAAGGCCAGCTTGAAGGGCGTCTGCTGCGTGCGCCATTCGAACTTCTCGCTCTTCGGCTGGATCTTCATGTAGTCGGCGAACTGCATCGCCGCAAAGGTCGGCGAGAGATTGCTCACCGGTTTCTGGTAGGCTTGGTCAGCCAGCAGCTTGGCCTTGGCCACGGCCTGTTCCAGCGAGAAGCCGGACTGCTGCGCCTGGGCCTGCGCGCAGGTGGCCAGCAGGCCCGCCGACAGCAGCAGGATGCTGCGCAGGGAAGACCATTTCAATCCATTCGTCATCAGGTATTTCTCCACAAATTCGCGGCGCTGGTGCGCGCCGTCAGGCTGCCCGCCTGTCCCGCAGGCAGCAAAACAGAATAATATAGCGAACCGTCCGGCAGGCTAAGCATCATAGAAGACAAGCAATAAATGATCCCGCCGGCCAGACCGCCTTCGACGGGCCGCTGCTCCCTGTAGAGAGCAGCGCGCCGCCAAAGTTTAGAAAAAGAGAGGAAACACGTGTCCCACAAGCTTACCGAGCGGCAAGCAGCGCCTGTGCGCCGCCCCCGCCTGGCCTTGGCCATGACCCTGTGCGCGCTGGCCTGCAGTGCCGCGCTGACTGGCTCTGCTGCCTATGCGCAAGCCAATCCGGCCTTGCTGGGCAACAAGAGCGCCTTCATCGACGACCTGCTGCGCCAGATGACGGTGGACGAAAAGATCGGCCAGCTGCGCCTGATCAGCATCGGTCCCGAGATGCCAGCCAAGAAGCTGATCGAGGAACTGGCCGCCGGTCGCGTCGGCGGTACCTTCAATTCCATCACCCGTCCCGAGAACCGGCCCCTGCAGGAGGGCGCCATGCGCTCGCGCCTGAAGATCCCGATGTTCTTTGCCTACGACGTCATCCACGGCCATCGCACCACCTTCCCCATCGGCCTGGGCCTGGCATCGAGCTGGGACATGGACGTGGTGGCCCGTGCCATGCGCATCTCCGCCGAGGAAGCCGCTTCCGACAGCATCGACATGACCTTCGCGCCGATGGTGGACATCAGCCGCGATCCGCGCTGGGGCCGCACCTCCGAAGGTTTCGGCGAAGACCCCTATCTGGTCTCGCGCATCGCCGAGGTCTCGGTGCATGCCCTGCAGGGCGAGGGCAAGCCGATCGCTGCCAACCGTCTCATGTCCAGCGTGAAGCACTTCGCGCTGTATGGCGCGGTCGAAGGCGGGCGCGACTACAACGTGGTCAACATGGACCCGCAACGCATGTACAACGACTACCTGCCACCTTACCGTGCCGCCATCGATGCCGGCGCCGGGGCGGTGATGGTGGCGCTCAATTCCATCAATGGCGCACCCGCCACCTCCAACACCTGGCTGCTGCAGGACCTGCTGCGCCGTGAGTGGGGCTTCAAGGGCCTGACCGTGTCCGACCATGGCGCCATCACCGAGCTGGTCAACCACGGTGTGGCGCAGAACGACAGCGAAGCGGCACGCCTGGCGATGAAGGCCGGCACCGACATGAGCATGGCCGACCAGGTCTACCTCAAGCAATTGCCTGAATTGATCCGCAGCGGCAAGGTCCCGCAGCAGGAGCTCGACAATGCCGTGCGCGACATCCTCGGTGCCAAGTACGACCTGGGCCTGTTCAAGGACCCGTATGTGCGCATCGGCCGTGCCGCGGATGATCCGCCGGATGTCTATGCCGATAGCCGCCTGCATCGCCCCGAGGCGCGCGCCGTGGCGCAGCAGTCCATGGTGCTGCTGGAAAACCGCAACGCCACGCTGCCGCTGAAGAAGACGGCGCGCATCGCCCTGGTCGGCCCGCTGGCCGATTCCCACATCGACATGCTGGGCAGCTGGTCGGCCGCCGGCCGCGACAAGCAGACCATCACCGTGCGACAGGGTGTGCAGGCCGCCCTGGGCAAGCAGGGCCAGCTGGTCTACGCGCGTGGCGCCAATGTCACGGAAGACAAGCGCATCGTGGACTACCTCAACTTCCTGAACTGGGACAATCCGGAGGTGGTGCAGGACAAGCGCAGCCCGCAAGCGATGATCGATGAAGCACTCGACGCGGCGCGCCATGCGGACGTGGTGGTGGCCGCCGTGGGTGAATCGCGCGGCATGTCGCACGAGTCCTCCAGCCGTACCAGCCTGACCCTGCCGGAGAGCCAGATGGCCCTGCTCAAGGCCCTGAAGGCGACCGGCAAGCCGCTGGTACTGGTGCTGATGAATGGCCGTCCGCTGGACCTGAACTGGGCGCGCGAGAACGCCTCGGCCGTCCTGGAGACCTGGTACACCGGCACCGAAGGCGGCAACGCGATTGCCGATATCCTCTTCGGCGACGTCAATCCCTCGGGCAAGCTGCCGCTGACCTTCCCGCGTTCGGTGGGCCAGATCCCCAGCTACTACAACCATCCGCGCGTGGGACGTCCCTTCACCGAAGGCAAGCCGGGCAACTACACCTCGCAGTACTTCGACGAGCCCAATGGTCCGCTGTATCCCTTCGGCTATGGCCTGAGCTATACCGACTTCAAGCTCTCCGAGGTACGGCTGTCACAGGCGAGCATGCAGGCCGATGGCAAGGTCGAGGCCAGCGTGACAGTGAAGAACACCGGCCAGCGCGCCGGCGCCACCGTGGTGCAGTTGTACATCCGCGATGTGGCCGCGTCGGTGGTACGCCCGGTCAAGGAGTTGAAGGGCTTCCGCAAGCTGCTGCTGCAGCCGGGTGAAGAGCAGCAGGTCAGCTTCACCATCGACCGCAAGGCGCTGTCCTTCTACAACGCCAAGCTGGAGTATGTGGCCGAGCCGGGCGAGTTCCAGGTGCAGGTGGGCCTGGATTCCAAGGACGTGAAGACGGCCTCGTTCACGCTGCAGTGATCTGTGGCGGGCTGAAAGAAAAATGGCGCACCAGAGGGTGCGCCATTTTTTTATCTCAATTTTCAATAATGATTTAAATAATATAAATTATTTGAAGCATTAAAAAATCCCTCTCGCTCCTGCCAGCGAGATTGCCGATCGGATGCATGATGGCATGGCGTCATCGCGGCATCGGCAAGAAACGCTCGCGGTACTGGCCGGGGCTGACCCCCAGGCGCTTCTCGAATGCACGCCGCATGTGGCTGGCATCGCTGAAGCCGCATTGCATGGCAATGCTCTTGAGGGGCAGGGAAGAACGCTCCAGGCGCCCACGGGCGGCATCGATGCGCGCCAGTTCGATGAACTCGGCCGGTGTCATGCCGGCATCGCGTGCGAAGACGCGGGCAAAATTGCGCGCGCTGGCGCCGGCCTGCGCAGCCAGCAGCGCCACGCTCATCTTCTGGTCCAGATGGGCCAGCACATACTGCTGCACCCGACCCACCAGCGATTGCTCGGCCGCATAGGGGGTGAGGTAGGGACTGAACTGCGACTGTCCGCCACTGCGCTGCATGAACACCACTAGCCGCTTGGCCACGTTCAGGGCCAGCTCCGCGCCCTTGTCCTCGGCCAGCAGTGCCAGCGACAGGTCGATGCCGGCGGTCACGCCGGCCGAGGTGTAGAGCCGGTCGTCGCGCAGCCAGATGCGATCGGGGTCCAGCTGCACCCGGGGAAACTGTCGCGCCAGCTCGGCGGCGTCGTTCCAGTGCGTGGTGACCCGCTTGCCATCGAGCAGCCCGGCGCGCGCCAGCAGGAAGGCGCCATTGCAGATGGAGCCATAGCGTGTGGCGCCATGTGCCTGCGTACGCAGCCAGGCGCACAGCGCGGCATCCGGCGCCTGTGCGACCAGCACCGGACCTCCGGCCACCAGCAGCAGGTCGCTGGCATCGGTGACCTCGCGGTAGTGCACATGGGGCGTCAACTGCAAGCCATTGGAACAGGTCAGCGGCCCCGCGCTCGCATCGCCGCCAATGACGCGCAACTGGTATTGCTGCGCCGGCAGCAGGAAGCGGTTGGCCTCGGCGAAGACATCGAGAGGACCGCTGAGATCCAGCGATTGCACTCCCGTGAACGCCAGCAGGGAAACAGTAGACATGGCACGCAGACAGGTGAGGGGTGGAACACCCTGCAGATCATACGCGCGCCGTGATGTCGTGCCGATGCTGGCAGGAATTTGCGTCAGCCTGGCCGGAAAGTGCTGCATGCGCGACTTGGAAATGCGCATCGGGATTTCGATAATGAAGACCTGACGCCATCTCCATCTTCATCTCATCCAGAAAGGACGCATCATGCAAGACACCCTCCAGGCATCGCCATTGCTATCTCCCACTCCTTCTTCGGCAGAGGAGGCGGCGCTGGCCGAGCGCGTCGGTCCGGCGTTTTCTGTCGAGGGCATGCTGGCGGCACGCCAGGCCACACGCAAGGCGATCACGGCGATCGCGGCGCGGGTAGAGCCGGGCATGCTGGAAGAGGATGCCGTCGCGATGGCCAAGGGCGTGCTGCATGAATCGGGCCTGACGCTGTCATGGCATCCCACTCGTGTGCGTTTCGGCCGCAATACCACCCGCGCCATGCGCCAGCCCTCGGAAGCCGGCGTGGTGCTGGCGCCGGATGACCTTTTCTTCATCGATATCGCCCCCCGCTGGCAGGGCTTCGAAGGCGATGGTGGTGCGGCCTTCGCGGTCGGCCAGCACGAGCCCTATCAGCGCTGTGCCAGTGATGCCCAGGCGCTGTTCCACGAATTGCGTGGTCTCTGGCGTGAAGACGGCCTGACCGGACGGGCGCTCTACGAACATGGCCGGCAATGGGCGCAGGCACGTGGCTGGGTGCTCAACTTCGACCTGCCTGGTCACCGGATCTCGGACTTCCCGCATGCGGCCATCCATACCGGTGCGCTGGCCGAGTTCGATGCGGCGCCGACATCGATGCGCTGGATCCTGGAAATCCATCTGCGCCATCCTGAGTTGCCCTTCGGCGCCTTCTTCGAAGACATGTTGCTGGAGGATGAATATTTCGAGCGCTGAGGGCGTAGCGGGACGAAAAAAAACCGCCCGGTTGTCACCGGACGGTCGTTGGCGGGGCGGCCTGGGCTCAGGCCACGGCGGCCTCGGCCTCGCTGTCTTCCTCACCCAGGAAGCCCCCGCTCTGATGCGCCCACAGCCGCGCATAGAGACCATTGGCGGCCAGCAGTTCGCTGTGCGAGCCCTGTTCCACAATGCGGCCCTGGTCCAGCACGATGAGCCGGTCCATGGCGGCAATGGTGGAGAGCCGGTGCGCGATGGCGACCACGGTCTTGCCTTCCATGAGCTTGTAGAGGCTGGTCTGGATGGCGGCTTCCACTTCCGAATCCAGGGCGCTGGTGGCTTCGTCCAGCAACAGGATGGGTGCGTCCTTCAACATCACGCGGGCAATCGCGATACGCTGGCGCTGGCCTCCCGAGAGCTTCACGCCGCGCTCGCCCACATGGGCGTCGTAGCCGCGGCGGCCCTTGGCATCGGCCAGGGTGCCGATGAAGTCGTGTGCCTCGGCGCGCTGGGCGGCGTGGATCATCTCGGCATCACTGGCATCGGGGCGGCCATAGGTCACGTTCTCGCGCACCGAACGATGCAACAGCGAGGTGTCCTGGGTCACCATGCCGATCTGCTCGCGCAGGCTGTCCTGGGTGACATGGGCGATGTCCTGGCCATCGATGGTGATGCGGCCACCCTCGATATCGTAGAAGCGCAGCAGCAGGTTGACGATGGTCGACTTGCCGGCGCCGGAGCGACCGACCAGGCCGATCTTCTCGCCGGGGCGGATCACCAGGTCCAGCTTGTCCACCACCGGGCGGGGCGAGGCACCGCCATAGCTGAAGCTGACACCCTCGAAACGCAGTTCACCGCGCTGCACCTGCAGCGGCCGGGCGTCGGGCGCGTCCTTGACCTCGTGCGCGCGCGCCAGGGTGTTGATGCCATCCTGCACCGTGCCCACGTGTTCGAACAGCGAAGACATTTCCCACATCACCCAGTGCGCGATGCCGTTCAGGCGCAGCGCCATGGCCGTGCTGGCCGCTACCGCACCCACGCCGACCTTGCCCTGCGTCCACAGGTATAGCGAGACCCCGGTGGCGCCGATGATGAGCACCATGTTCAGGATATGGTTGACCACCTCGAAACCCGACACCAGACGCATCTGGCGATGCACCGTGGTGAGGAATTCGCGCATGGCACTGCGGGCATAATCGGCTTCACGACCGGCATGCGAGAACAGCTTGACGGTGGCGATGTTGGTATAGGCGTCGGTGATGCGACCGGTCATCAGCGAACGTGCATCGGCCTGGCTGCGCGCCACCTTCGACAGGCGCGGCACGAAGTAGCGCAAGGCCACCGCGAAGGCGGCCAGCCAGATGAAGAAGGGCGCCAGCATCCACATGTCGAAGCTGCCGACCACGCCGATGAGGGTGGCGAAGTAGATGGTGATGAACACCAGGATATCGCCCACGATCATGCAGAAATCGCGCACCGCCAGCGCCGATTGCATCACCTTGGTGGCGACCCGGCCGGCGAACTCGTTCTGGTAGAAACTCATGCTCTGGCTGAGCATGAGACGGTGGAAGTTCCAGCGCAGCAGCATGGGGAAGTTGCCGGCCAGGGTCTGATGCTTGTAGAGCGTCTGCAAGCCGATCAGCAAGGGGCTGGCGGCCAGGATCAGCAGCAGCCACAGCAGGGTATGGCTTTCCTGCGCCCATAGTTGCGCGGGCTGCACCTTGGCCAGCCAGTCGACGATGCGGCCGAGGGCGGCGAAGAGCATCGCCTCGAACACGCCGATGATGGCCGTCATCAGGGTCATGGCGGCGATGTAGGGGCGCACGCCCCGGGTACAGAACCAGATGAAGCGCATGAAGCCGCGCGGCGGCGGCAGCGGCTGCGTTTCCGGATAGGGATGGACCAGTTTTTCGAACCAGTTGAACATGCAACAAACTCCACAAGATCAGGTGGCGGGCGACGGCGGCGCAGGGCGGCACGGGGGCCGTGGTGAGGCAGGGCAGCGATGCAGCGCAAGCGGCGCGGTCGTACGTCTTTCTATCGTGCGCACCGCAAGGGGACTCGTTCTCGGGTCCAGTGCGCGCTAGGTCATGCGCGGCCGGCGGATCCTTGCTGCTCTGTGGCAAGTGGATCTTCGGGCATGGCCGCGGAAAAGATGGAAGCCGAATGATCTCACATGCCGCCGGCTTGCGTGTGCGGCATCGCCGAAAAACACTTGTCGGAAAATCCGAACGGTGGCCAGCCGTAGCCGTCGGGGGCTTTGTGCGACACTGGCGGATTCGTGACCTCCCTAGCCGATCTGCCATGAACCTGTCCCAGGCCGCCGCTGCCTTCTCTCCCTTCGAACCCCTGGCCCACAGCTTGTTGCCGCATGTCTTCGACGACGCCGGCGATGGCTCGCATGACGTGACGCATCTCCTGCGCGTGTGGCACAACGCCTGCCGCCTGCAGGCCGAGGAGGGCGGTGAGCTGCGCATCCTGCTGGCGGCGGTGTTGCTGCATGACTGCGTGCGGGTGGAGAAGAATTCGCCGCTGCGCAGCCAGGCCTCGACCCTGTCGGCGCAGCGCGCCGGCGAGATCCTGCAGGCGCTGGACTGGACGCAGGAGGACATCGCCCGCGTGGCCCATGCCGTGCAGGCGCACAGCTACTCGGCCGGGTTTGCCGCGCAGACGCTGGAGGCGAAGATCGTGCAGGATGCCGACCGGCTCGATGCTATCGGCGCCATCGGCGTGGCGCGCTGCTTCTATGTGGCCGGGCGCATGGGCTCGGGTTTGCGTGAGGCCTTCGATCCGGCGGCGGCCCATCGCGAACTGGATGACCGCCGGTATGCGCTGGATCATTTCCCGCTCAAGCTGTTTCGCCTGGCCGAGGGTTTCCAGACCGCCAGCGGTGCGCGCATGGCGCAGGAGCGGGAAGCCTGGATGCGCGACTTCGTCGAGCAGTTGCTGGGCGAACTGTAAGGCCCACATTCAGCCCAGCTTAAGTCTGTGTTAAGTCTGCCCCGGCAAGCTGGACAACAATTCCAAATTCCAGGACTCCGCCATGACCGATCGCCAGCCCTCTCCGCCATCGCCACCGCCGCCACCCACCCTCGCCAGGGCCACCCGTGCCGAGATCTGGCGCCTCATCAAGCCCTTCTGGGTGTCCGAGGAGAAATGGCGCGCCTGGGCGCTGCTGGCGGCCATCCTGGCCTTGAACCTGGGCATGGTCTACATCAACGTGCGGCTCAATTCCTGGAACCGCGACATGTACAACGTGCTGCAGTCGCGCGACTATCCGCAGTTCAAGTCGCTGCTGTGGCAATTCTCGGGGCTGGCCTTCGTGTTCGTGGCCATCGCCATCTACAGCGTCTATCTCAAGCAGGCGCTGCAGATCCGCTGGCGCTACTGGATGAGCACGCGCTACCTGGATCGCTGGCTGGCGCATCGTGCCTACTACCGCATCGAGCAGGACCAGGCCGGACGCCTCTCCGACAACCCCGACCAGCGTATCGCCGAAGACCTGCATGCGCTGACCTCCGATACGCTCTCGCTGGTGCTGGGTTTCATCTCCAGCAGCGTGACCCTGTTCTCCTTCATCCATATCCTGTGGACGGTCAGCGGCCCGCTGGCGTTTTCGGCGTTGGGCCAGTCCTGGGTGATCCCCGGCTACATGGTGTGGTTCGTGATCGCCTATGCCACCGTGGGTTCGGGCGTGGTGTGGTGGATCGGCCGGCCGCTGGTGGGTCTGAGCTTCAACCAGGAGCGCTTCGAGGCCAACTTCCGCTTCGGTCTCATCCGCGTGCGCGAGCATGCCGAGGCCGTGGCCCTGTATCGTGGCGAAGCGCAGGAACGCGCCCAGCTGACCGCGCGCCTGGATGACATCCGTGGCAACTGGTGGAACATCATGACGCTGACCAAGCGCTTGAACGTGGCCGTCAATTTCTATGGCCAGTTTGCGGTGATCTTCCCCATGCTGGTGTCGGCGCCGCGCTATTTCTCCGGGGCTATCTCGCTGGGCGTGCTCATGCAGATCAGCGATGCCTTCGGCCAGGTGCAGGATGCCTTGTCCTGGTTCATCAATGCCTTCACCACGCTGGCCAGCTGGAAGGCCAGTATCAACCGCCTGGCCGGCTTCAATGCTGATGTCGAGCGCGCCACCGGCATGCCCCGCACCATCGAGGTGGCACCGCATGCCGGCACGGCCGTGACGGTGGAAGGCCTGCAACTGTCCTTCCCGGATGGCGCGCCCATGATGCGCCGCCTGGATGCACGGGTGGAATCGGGCGAGCATGTGCTCATCAGCGGTCCTTCCGGTTGCGGCAAGTCCACGCTGATCCGCGCCATGGCCGAGCTGTGGCCCTTTGGCGCAGGGCGTATCGGGCTGCCGGCCGGGGCGCCGGTGATGTTCCTGCCGCAACGCAGCTACCTGCCCATCGGCACGTTGCGCGCGGCGCTCTCCTATCCGGCCGCCGAGGGCAGCTTCGACGATGCCCTGATCACGCGCTACCTGGCGCTGTGCCGCCTGTCGCACCTGGCCGGACGGCTGGATCTGGCCGCCAACTGGAGCCAGGCGCTGTCGCCGGGCGAGCAGCAGCGGCTGGCCTTCGTGCGGGTGTTTCTGAACCGCCCCAGCCTGGTGTTCCTGGATGAGGCCAGCAGCGCCATGGACGGCGAGACCGAGGAAGCACTCTACGGCGCCTTGCCGCGCGAATTGCCGGGCGTGACCGTCATCAGCATCGCCCACCGCGAGACGCTGGCGCGCTTCCATGACGTGCGCTGGAAATTCCTGCCCGGGGAGGCCGGTAAGGTCGGTGAAGAAGGTGGTTTCCGGGTCGAAGCGGCGCCGCTGTGAGCCAGCGTAGCCGGGCAGGGTTATACCGTTTTTGCATAGGGTGTAACATTGCCCCGTGCAAAAATGGTTCGATCGCGGCTTGCGTGCGCGCCCCCTTCCTGTTCCCGACCTCTGGAAAATCCATCATGAACGACCCCATCGTCTACCTCAACGGCGAATTCACGCCCCTGTCCGAAGCCCGCATTCCCGTGCTGGATCGCGGTTTCATCTTCGGTGACGGCATCTACGAAGTCATCCCCATGTATCGCCGCAAGGCTTTCCGGGGCCAGCAGCACCTGGCGCGGCTGTTCCGCAGCCTGGCCAGCATCGGTATTCCAAATCCGCATAACGAGGCCGAGTGGATGGAGATCATCGGACGCGTGGTCGAGGCCAATGGCCTGGAGGATCAGATGATCTACCTGCAGATCACCCGTGGCGTGGCCAAGCGCGCCCATGCCTTCCCCAAGGAAGTGGTGCCGACCGTGCTGATCATGACCAATCCCATGGCCTTGCCGCCGGCCTCGGCCATCGAAAAGGGCGTGGCCTGCGTGACCCTGGAAGACCGCCGCTGGCTGAACTGCCAGATCAAGTCCACCTCGCTCCTGGGCAATGTGCTGGCGGCGCAATTCGCGGCCGAGCATCAGGTGACCGAGGCGATCCAGTTCCGCGATGGTTTCCTGTCGGAAGCCTCGTCCTCCAATGTGTGGGTGGTCAAGGGTGGCAAGATCGTAGCGCCCCCCAAGGACAACCTGATCCTCGAAGGCATCCGCTATGGCTTGATGGAAGAGCTGTGCGCCGAACAGGGCATCGTGCTGGAAGCGCGCCGCATTCCGCGCGAGGAAGTGCTGGCGGCCGATGAGCTCATCATTTCCTCGGCCAGCAAGGAAGTCTTGCCGGTGGTCACCCTGGATGGCCAGCCGGTGGGCAATGGCCAGCCCGGTCCGGTGTTTGCCAAGGTGTACGCGGCCTACCAGGCGGCCAAGGCGCGCCTGTAATCCGTTTGCAGCTTGTCATGATGGCGGGCGGCCTCGAGGTTTTCTGCACGTGGGGCCGTCGGCATGGCGTAGAATGCAGGCATTCCCCACGTATTTCCTCCGCTTGAAGCCGGCCGGTTCGTCCCCATCTGAGGACATTGAAACCAGGAGCGCCCAGGCGGACAACGCCAAGGCGGTTTGCCATGACTATGCCCACTATTTCCCCTGAAGAATCCCTGATCGAGTATCCCAGCGACTTCCCCATCAAGGTAGTCGGGATCACCCACGATGCCTTCGCCGAGACCATTGTCGCCATGGTCATCGAGCACGATCCCGAGTTCCATGCGGGCAAGGTCGAGATGCGTCCGTCCACCCAGGGCAAGTACCTGTCGCTGACGCTGACCGTGCGCGCCACCAGCCGCACCCAGCTCGACAACATCTATCGCGCGCTCTCCACGCACGAGATGGTCAAGTTCGTGCTCTGAGCACGGATCGCGTTTTGCCCGCGAGAAACCGGCGCAGCCTGCCAGGCGCGCCGGTTTTTTGTTGCCTGGTCCCGATGCCGGTGCAGCCTCGCCGTCACGCTCACCCCGGCCAGGCGGGGCTGGCGTGGAATTGCGCCATCTCCTCGCTGATCCAGCGCTTGAAGGCCGCTACGCCCGGCTTGTCCAGTCCTTCCGGCAGGTGCACCAGGTAGTGTGCCTCTTCGCAGCGCCAGGCCACGTCGAACAGGCGCACCAGTTCGCCGCTGGCAATCTGCTGGGCCGCGATCAGGTGGCGTGACAGCGCCACGCCCTTGCCATCGGCGGCCTGGCGCAGGGTCAGCGAGGAATCCTCGATCACCAGTCCGCCACCCGGCTCGGGCAGGTCCAGGCCTGCCTCCCGCAGCCAGGGCAGCCAGGACTCGCGCGTATCCATGCGCAGCAGGGTGCAGTGCGCCAGGTCGGCCGGACGCGCCAGCTTCTTGCTGCGCGTGCCGCGATAGGTGGGGGCGGCCACCGGGTAGTAGTAATCGTCGCTGAGTTTTTCCACCACCACGCCGCTGTAGTGGCCGCGCCCGAAGCGCAGGCCCACATCCACCCCGTCCAGGCGCAGGTCGGCCAGGTGGCTGCCCGATTGCAGTACCACCTCGATCTCGGGATGGGCGTCGATGAATTTCCATAGCCGTGGCGCCAGCCAGCGCGAGGCAAACGAGGGCGTGGCCGAGATCACCAGGCGCTGCTGGCGGTTCAGGCTGCGCAGATGCTCGGCGGCCACGGCGATCTCGGAGAGCGACTTGCGGATGGTGGCGGCAAAGCGCTGGCCGGTCTCGGTGATGGAGATGCGCTTGCCGTGGCGGGTGAACAACTGCAGGCCCAGGTCTTCCTCCAGCGCTCGCACCTGGTGGCTGATGGCGCCGGGGGTGACATGGACTTCCTCGGCCGCGCGCGAGAAGCACTCGTAGCGGGCGGCCGCATCGAAGGCGCGCAGGGCGGCCAGGTTGGGGAGCTTGCGCAGGTCTGCCATGTTCATTCCCTTGTGAATTTAATTCGCAATGAGGCCGAATATATATCGTTTTGCTGCGCCCGTGCGGCTTCCTACAATGACAGCACATTCAACACAGTCTCAGGCATTTCAGCTCTGAAAGCCGCACCCGGTCGGGCAAGTCGGCGGGGGCGAGGCTTGCCCGGCGCAACAGCAGAGGTGTCCGCCATGTCAATTCCATTCACAAATGAAAGCAGCATCGCCAGGCTGGAAGAAGGCCAGACCCTGGCCCATCCCCTGCGCAGCGCCGTGCGCATCCGGGTGCGCAGTGGCCTGGTCTGGCTGACGGTGGAGGAGGGCGGCGCCGATGTCTGGCTCAGTCCCGGGCGCGATTTCGATTTCCACGGATGCGGGCTGGCGGTCTTCGAGGCGGTCCGCGGCGCGGCCGAGTTCGAGGTGGTGCCGCTGCCGGGATGGGGTGCGCGCCTGTGGCGCTTCATCAGGGGGCCGGGCCGTCCGTTGGCATCGACGGCTACGCCTGCGGCTGCGTCGGCTTGCCCCGACGCTGGCGATACGGTACGTATCAGCAGGTTGTTGCCACGCGGACTGATCCGCTGGTTCTGACACGGGAAGGACCGAATTTCGCTACACTGGCGGGCATGCAAACCGCTCTACCCACCGCCGCTGCTGCTACCGCCGGCACCGGCGCACGCCTGCCGGAGATCATCCGGCGCGGTGTCGAACCCTACGAGGCCAGTTTCGCCGCCATGCGCGCCTACACCGACGCGCGTGACGGCGACAGCGCCGACCAGCTCTGGATCGTCGAGCATCCGCCGGTCTACACGCTGGGCCTGGGGGCCGATCGCGCCCATGTCCTCCATCCCCACGACATCCCCGTAGTGCAGACCGACCGCGGCGGCGAGGTCACCTACCACGGCCCCGGCCAGGTGGTGATCTACCTGCTCATGGACCTGCGCCGCCACCGCAGCGGGGCGCGCCTGTTCGCCCGCGAATTCGTGCACAACATCGAAGAGGCGGTGATCGACACGCTGGGGGCGTATAATCTGGCCGGTGAACGCAAGCAGGGGGCGCCCGGCATCTATGCCGCCGACGGCCCCTGGCAGGGCGCCAAGGTGGCGGCCCTGGGCTTGAAGATACGCGGCAACGGCTGCACCTACCATGGGGTATCGCTGAATGTGGCGATGGATCTGGCGCCGTTTTCCTGGATCAACCCCTGTGGCTACGAAGGCCTGGCCACCGTGGACATGCAGACCCTGGGGGCCAAGCAGGCCCGCCTGGCCGATGTCCAGGACTTGCTTGCCAACCAACTGATCGCCCGCTTCGCGGGCATGGCTTGAGCCTCCAGCGCGGTGCGCCCGAGGCCGGAACGACCGACATGACTACCGATATCACTCCTGCAGCAGATTCCTCCTCCAATGCCAATGCCGCCGGTGCGGCCCGCGTGAACCCGCTGGACAAGCAGAAGGGCGCCGGCAAGACCGCCTGGATCCCGATCAAGGTGGTGGCCGCCGAAAAGCTGAAGAAGCCGGACTGGATCCGCGTCAAGGCCGGCTCGCCGACCACGCGCTTCTACGAGATCAAGGACATCCTGCGCGCCAACAACCTGGTGACGGTCTGTGAGGAAGCCTCCTGCCCCAACATCGGCGAATGCTTCGGCAAGGGCACCGCGACCTTCATGATCATGGGTGACAAGTGCACCCGCCGCTGCCCGTTCTGCGACGTCGGCCACGGCCGACCCGACCCGCTGGACCCCAACGAGCCGGAAAACCTGGCCAAGACCATCGCCCAGCTGCGCCTGTCCTACGTGGTCATCACCAGCGTGGACCGCGACGACCTGCGCGACGGCGGCGCCGCCCACTTCGCGGCCTGCATCCAGCGCGTGCGCGAGCTTTCGCCCGAGACCCGCATCGAGATCCTGACCCCGGACTTCCGTGGCCGCATGGACCGCGCCCTGGAAATCCTCAAGATGGCCCCGCCGGACGTGATGAACCACAACCTGGAAACCGCTCCGCGCCTGTACAAGGAAGCGCGCCCGGGTTCGGACTACGAATACTCGCTGAGCCTGTTGAAGCGCTTCAAGGACCTGCATCCCGAGGTACCGACCAAGTCCGGCATCATGGTGGGCCTGGGCGAGACCGACGAGGAAGTGCTGCAGGTCATGCGCGACATGCGCGCCCACAATGTCGACATGCTCACCATCGGCCAGTACCTCATGCCCAGCGGCGATCACCTGCCGGTGCGCCGCTACGTGCACCCCGACACCTTCAAGATGTACGAGGAAGAGGCCTACAAGATGGGCTTCGTGCACGCCGCCGTGGGCGCCATGGTGCGTTCCAGCTACCACGCCGACCAGCAGGCGCACGGCCTGGTGTAAGCCGGCCGGCCATCGCGCCGCAAGGCCCCGCCGCGTGCGGGGCTTTTTGTTGCGCCGGGGAAATTCAAATTCCCCGTACAAGTCGCTCAGGTGGCTTGTACGGGACAGCGGGGGCGCTGAAAGAAACCCGGCCGCAAGGTAAGATATGCGGTTCTCAGCATTCGTCTCGAAAGCAGGTTGTCATGTCTTCACCGATCGCACCGGCCGCGACAGCGCCGGAAGAAAAACTGGAATTCGTCAGCTCGTGCAAGTTGCCCATGCCCTGGGCCACTTTCGAGCTGCACGCCTTCTATGATGAAATTTCCGGCAAGGAACATCTGGCCCTGACCCTGGGCGACGTGGGCAATGGCGAACCGGTACTGGCGCGCGTGCATTCCGAGTGCCTCACCGGCGATGCCCTGTTCTCCCAGCGCTGCGATTGCGGCGCCCAGCTGGAGTCGGCCCTGAAGAAGATCGCCAAGGAAGGTCGCGGCGTGCTGTTCTACCTGCGCCAGGAAGGGCGTGGCATTGGTCTGTTGAACAAGATCCGCGCCTACCACCTGCAGGACCACGGCGCCGATACCGTGGAAGCCAATGAACGCCTGGGCTTCCCGGCCGACATGCGGCGCTACACCATCGTCTTGCCGATGCTGGCGCACCTGAAGATCAACAGCCTGCGCCTGATGACCAACAATCCGCGCAAGGTCAAGGCGCTGGAAGACAGCGGCATCACGGTGGCCGAGCGCATCGCCCACATCGCCAACCACAATCCCTTCAATATCGGCTACCTGGGCACCAAGGCGCGCAAGCTGGGCCACCTGCTGCCGGGCCTGGGCAAGGCCGAGGCATCGCCGCAGCCCGAGAAGGCATCGCTGGATGCGCATGACAATGAGTGATGGCACATCGATGCTCGCCTGAGGGCGGCCCTCGCTGAAGAGACGGACCCGGGTGGTCCGTCTTTTTTTTTCCGCGCCGGGTCTGGGTTCCTGACGCATCGGTTAGCATGGGGGCTGGACTGTCTTCCCTCATCCCGTCTTTACACCATGAACCCATCCGTACCCGCCAGCGAGGCGCCCATTCCCGTCTCGCTCCTGACCGGCTTTCTCGGCAGCGGCAAGACCACCTTGCTCAACCACCTGATCACCCAGCCGGAGATGAAGGACACGCTGGTCATCATCAACGAGTTCGGCGAGATCGGCCTGGATCACCTGCTGGTGGCGCACAGCCAGGAAGAGACCATCGTCGAGATGAGCAGCGGCTGCCTGTGCTGCACCATCCGTGGCGACCTCAAGAAGACCCTCAAGGACATCACCTGGCGCTTCGCCGAAGGCGGCCAGCGGCGCTTCAACCGCGTGGTCATCGAGACCACCGGCCTGGCCTCGCCCACGCCCATCCTGCATACGCTGATGACCGACCCCTTCATCTCGGCGCGCTATCGCCTCGATGGCGTCATCGTCACGGTCGATGCCGTCAATGGCATGTCCACGCTGGACAACCACATCGAGGCGGTACAACAGGCGGCGGTGGCCGATCGCCTGCTGCTGACCAAGACCGACCTGGCCGATGGCGCTACCCTGGCCGCCCTGCAGGCGCGCCTGCGCACGCTCAATCCGGGCGCGCGCCAGTTGCAGCCGCAGATAGGGCAGATCGCCGCCGCCGAGCTGCTGGATGCGGGTTTGTTCAAGCCTGGCGAGAAGATGCCCGACGTGGCCCGCTGGCTCAACGAGGAAGCCTTTGCCGAGAAGGCCGCGCACGAGCACCATCATCATCACCATGGTCACCATCACGGCCATGGTCATCATGACCACCACGATCATCATGACCACGATGATCACGCGCATGACGTCAATCGCCACGACGACCACATCCGCGCCTTCTGCTTTACCTTCGACGAGCCCATCGATCCGGTGCTCTTCGATGAATGGCTGAGCTTGCTGGTCGGCTTCAAGGGGCCCAACATCCTGCGCATCAAGGGCATCCTCAATCTCAAGGGCGAGCCGCTGCCCACCGTGATCCACGGCGTGCAGCACATCTTCCATCCCACCGCCACCCTGCCGGCATGGCCCTCGGAAGATCGCCGCAGCCGCATCGTCTTCATCACCCGTGATGTCGAGCAGGCCACCATTGCACGCTCCTTCGATGCCTTCATGCAGGCCCAGGCGATCGAACGCGAGGCGCGCGAACAACAGCAGGCGCGCAACAGCGTGGCCTATTGAGGCCGGCCTGGGTGCTAAACTGTTTCCGGGTGGAAAGTGCCGGGGCGGCGGCAAGGGTTTTTCTTGTCCGTTGGTTAAAAATATCTCCCACCAGGCCGATAACGAGGGATGGGCCGGATTATGATCGGCCTCTCATAGGGAAATAACGATTCGTTTATGCAGCGTGTGATCAACAAGCTGGGGGCAACGTTGTCGGCATCGCTCACGCTGGTGCTGGGACTGTGCGCCACCGTGACGGTATTCGTCGCCACCAGCCACCTGGAAGAAGATGCGGTAAGCCTGGACTTCGAGCGCCGGGCCGGCTTGCGTGCCTTCACCATCCAGCGTGGACTGGAGGAGGCCGTCCAGGTGCAGGCGGTGGTGAACCATTTCTATGCCACCGTGGGCGATCCCAGCCGCGAACAGTTCGAGAGCTTCACGCGGCCCCTGCTGGAGCGCTATCCCTATGTGCGCGCCTTCAGCGTGCAGCGCTTCGTGCCGGATGAGGACCGCCTGGTCTTCGAAGCCCTGCGCCAGGGCACCGTGCCCGACTTCCAGATCACCACCATGGTCGATGGCCGCGCCCAGCGCGCGCCGCAGCAGCCGTCCTACCTGGTGGTCGACTTCATCGAGCCCACCGCCGGCAACCAGGCTGCGCTGGGGCTGGACGTCTCGCACAACGCCACCATCATGACGGCGCTCTCGGCGGCCCTGGCCAGCGGTCGCCCGGCCTCGACCCTGCCCACCCGGCTGGTGCAGTTCGCGCCGGAAGAGCGTGGCCTGCTGGTGATCCAGCCGGTCTACCGTGGTGGCGTGCAACCCACTGACCTGGCCGCGCGTCGCGCCGTGCTGGTGGGCGATACCACCGCCGTGCTGGAACTGGGCAGCCTGGTGCAGAAGATCCTCGACGGCGCCGGCCTGATGGCCGACCACGAGATCGGCTTGCGCATCTACGTCGGCCCGCAGGCCGATGACAGCAGCCTGGTCTACCACCACGATAGCGCGGCCCAGGAAGCCCAATGGGTGGACCAGATCCTCAAGCCGGGCAGCCTGTTCCGGCACCCCTCCAAGACCGTCTCCAGCTTCGACATCGCCGGCCAGACCTGGCATGTGGAAATCAGCATTCCGCCACGTTCGTTGTTCTCAGACCACTACGGGTCGCTCCTGATCCTGCTGGTGGGCGTGATCGCCTCGCTGCTCGGGGCGGCCTACATGCGCGCCCTGTCGATGCGCTCGGCGCGCGTGCAGCAACTGGTGGAGGTCAAGACCGCCGAGCTGCGCACCGCCAATGCCCTGCTCTCGGACGACATCAAGGCGCGCCGCGTGGCCGAGCGCGCCCTGCGGCTGCGCCATCAGGCCATCGAGGCCAGTGCCAACGCCATCCTGATCCTCTCGGCCCAGCAGCCCGACTACGCCATCGAATACGTCAATCCGGCCTTTGCCCGCATCACCGGCTACAGTGCCGCCGAGGCGGTGGGCAAAAGCATCCGCTTCCTGGAAGGCCGGGACAGCGATCCCGAGGGCTTCGAGACCGTCTGGATCGCCATGCGCGAACAGCGCGAGCACAACGTGGTCATGCGCAACTACCACAAGGATGGCTCGGAGCTGTGGAACGACTTCTATATCGCCCCGGTGCGTGACGAGAGTGGCGTGGTCACCCACTTCGTGGCGGCGCTCTACGACATCACCTCCATGAAGCGCTACGAGGCCGAACTGGAATTCCAGGCCAGCCGCGACACGCTCACCGGCCTGATCAACCGCCACATGCTGCGCCATCACCTGGAGCAGGCCATCGGTGCGGCCGAGAGGCAGAAGCAGGCGCTGTGGGTGGTGTTCGTGGACCTGGACCGCTTCAAGTTCGTCAACGACACGCTGGGCCACAAGGCCGGCGACACCCTGCTGCGCACCGTGGCCGGACGCCTGCGCGCGGCTGTGCGCGAAGCCGATTCGGTGGCGCGCCTGGGCGGTGACGAATTCATCATGATCCTGCCCGAGCAGGATGATCTCTCCCTCGACACCCGCAGCCTGCAACGCATCATGGATGCGGTGGCCGCCCCCGTGACCCTGGGTGGGCATACCCTGTTCATGACCTGCAGCCTGGGCGTGGCCTGCTATCCCAACGATGGCACCGATGGCGAGACCCTGATCAAGCATGCCGACATCGCCATGTATCGCGGCAAGCAGACCGGCCGCAACAATTTCCAGTTCTATACCCCGGCCATGAACGAGCAGGCGCTGGAACGCCTGCGCATCGAAGGCGACCTGCGCAATGCGCTCGACCACGGCGAGTTCCTGCTGCATTACCAGCCCAAGGTGGACCTGGCGTCCGGCCGCGTCATTGGCAGCGAGGCGCTGATCCGCTGGCAGCATCCGCAACTGGGCATGGTCTCGCCGGCGCGCTTTATCGGCCTGGCCGAAGAGACTGGCCTGATCCTGCCCATCGGCGCCTGGGTGGTGCGCGCAGCCTGCACGCAATGCCGCCAGTGGCAACTGTCGGGCTTCGACGATATCAGCGTGTCGGTGAACCTGTCGGTGGGCCAGTTCCTGCAGAAGGACCTGGTCTCCTCCATTGCCGACGTGCTGCAGGACACTGGCCTGCCGGCCGCCTCGCTGGAGCTGGAGTTGACCGAGAGCCTGATGATGACCGACGTCGAGCACGCCATCGGCATCCTGGCGGGTTTGAAGAAGCTGGGCGTGCGCCTGTCCATCGATGACTTCGGCACCGGCTATTCCTCGCTGGCCTACCTGAAGCGCTTCCCCATCGACGTGCTCAAGATCGACCGCTCCTTCGTGCGCGACATCACCATCGATGCCGACGATGCGGCCATTACCGCCTCCATCATCTCGCTGGCGCGCCACTTGAAATTGCGCGTCATCGCCGAAGGCGTGGAGACCGACGAGCAGCTCGACTACCTGCGCCACTATGGGTGCGACGAGATCCAGGGCTACCTGTTCAGTCCGCCGGTGCCGGCCGACAAGTTCGAGCAGATCCTGCGCCAGGATCGCGTCATCCTGTAGGCACGGCAGCATCCGCATCAGGGCCGCACGGCAATGCCGCTGCGGCCTTTTTTCATGGGCGCGGGGGCGTCAGTGGTGAGCGATCCAGGCCAGGATCAGGGCGATGGTGGGCAGCGACAGCGTGGTCGAGATCAGGATGGCGCGCGACATCACCGTGACCTCGCGCTGGTACAGCTCGGCCAGCATGAACGGTCCGGTGCCGATGGGCATGGCCGCCAGCAGCACGGCGCTGTCGGCCCACACGCGTGGCAGCGGCAGTATCCAGTAGGCCAGCACGGCCGTGATGGCCGGTTGCAGCAGCAGCTTGAAGGCCACCAGCAACGATACCGACACCCGTGCGCGTTGCGCCACCGGCTGCGCCAGGAACAGGCCCAGCGACACCAGCGCACAAGGACTGGCCGCACCGCCGAGGATCTTGAACAATTGCTGCACCCCGCTGGGGATGGTGACGCCCGAGAGCGCCACCGCGATTCCCGCCACCGGCGCGATCATGATGGGATTGCGCAGCAGCGAGCGGCCCACCTTGGAGACCGTCTGGCCCAGTCCGGCCTGGGCATGCAGGCAGGTTTCAAGCAGCACGATGGCCACCGCGAAGAGCAGGCAGGCCGTCATCACCATGGCGATCACCGAGGGCGGCAAGCCATCGTGGCCGAAGGCGAGATAGCACAGTGGAATGCCGATGAAGCCGACATTGGCATAGGAGCTGCCCAGGCTGTCGATGATGATGTCGGGCGCGGCGGCCTGCTGGCGCGTGCGCAGCCAGGCCGTCACCAGGAACACCACCGCCACGCCGATGGCGAAGACGGCAATGAAGCGCAGGTTGGCGAAGTCCGCTGCGGTCAGGCGCGACATCGAATCGAACAGCAAGGCCGGCAAGGCCAGCCAGATCACGAAGCGGTTCAGTTCGCTGGCCGCCCCCGCCGAGAGGATGTTGCGCTTGCGGCAGGCCCAGCCCAGGAAGATCAGCGAAAAGATCGGGAAGACGATGTTGAAGATGGCGAGCATGGCGGCGCGCAGCCCGGCTGCGCCCTGGTTGTCGGTGTGCTGGAAGGGGGCGAAGTGGCGTGGAGCAGGGTGCTCAGGCCTGCTTTCTCTTGCCGGCGTAGTGTTCGCCGGTCAGTACGTGGGCCAGGTGCTCGGCCGCGCTCTCGGCATGCTGGCGCGCCAGCTTGTCGGCCACCGCCGGGCGAGCGTCGAGCATGGCCTGCAGGATCGCTGCGTGCTCATCCCAGACCGCGATGTGCGAGCGCACGTCCGAGGACAGGATGGCGCCCATGGCACGGCGGATGTGCTGCCAGTGCAGGGCGGTGGTCTCGCCCACCATGGGATTGCCGCAGCTGCGATAGATGAACTGGTGGAAATCCATGTCGGCCCGGATGCGCGCCGACAGGTCGCTCATGTCGGCCAGGTCGCGCCCGGCGGCCACCAGCGCCAGCCCCTCGCGCTCACCGGCGGCGCGCAGCTCGGCATCATGGCTCCAGCGTTCGGCGCTGGTGCGCGCAGCCAGGCCATCGAGCACCGAACGCACCTGGTAAAGCTGCATCAGGCGCAGTGGATCGAGCGCGGTCACCATCACGCCCTTGCGCCCGGCATCCTCGATGAAGCCCTCGCGCTTGAGGATCTGGAAGGCCTGCAGGATGGGCTGGCGCGATACCCCCAGCTGCTCGGCCAGGCCCTCCTGGGTGATCTTGGCATTGGGCGCCAGGCTGCCGGTGCAGATGGCATCCAGGATGGCGTGGTAGACCTGTTCGATAAGCTGCGTGGGGGCGTCGATCTTGTACATGGAAAAGGGCAGGCAAAAGGGCCGGCAAAAAACGGGGTGGACGGAAAGGGATTCTCCATTTCCGTGTTCTGTATGCAGATTATTGTTGCAACGCAGCTTTGTCAAGCCGCAAAGCCGGCGTGGAGGGGCGGCGTAAAATGTCGGCCTTGATCTATCCTTGACCTTGCCCGCGCCCACAAGATGCCCGCCCGTCCCCTCCAACTTGCCTCCCCGGAATTGCTGGCCGCCTGGCGCGCCGATGCCGCCCGGCCTGCCCGTGTATTGGCGGCCCCCGCCAGCGGCCTGCAGGACTGCCTGCGCGCGCAGCACAGCACCACCGTGCTGGACCTGCATTTCGGCCTGGGCCAGGCCTTCCTTGCCACCTGGCGTGCCTTTGCCAGCATGCGCGGGCAGGGCGGGGCGCAGCGCCTGCACTACGTGGCGATCCTGCCGCATCCTCCTGCGCCGGAGGCGTTGCATGATCAGGATGAGGACTTAAGTTATACACAGGCCTTGCGTGCCGTCTGGCCGCTGGCCATGCCGGGCACGCACCGGCTGTTGCTCGATGAAGGCCGTATCACGCTGACCCTGGTATGGGGTGGGCTGGAAGAAGAACTGGCCCGCCTGGATGCCCCCGTCGACCTGTTCTACCTGCATGCCAATGCACCGGCTTTCGATCCCGCCGCACCCGCCTGGCATGCCCACGCCTGTAAGCGCCTGGCGCGGCTGGCCTGGACCGGTGCGCGTGCGCTGGTGTGGGGTGGTGCCGGTCAGGATGCACTGGTGGCCGCAATGCGCCAGGTCGGGTTTGCCGGCGAGGCGGTGGAGGGGGCGCTGGCCCTGCGCTATGCCCCCGCCTGGGCGCGCCCGCCGTCGCACGTGGCGGCGGCCGACACGCCCTTGCAGCGCACACCGGTCCATGCACGCCATGCCCTGGTGATCGGCGCCGGACTGGCCGGTACCGCCATCACCGAACGACTGGGCGCGCGCGGCTGGCGCATCGACCTGGTCGATGCCGGCCCGCAAGCGGCCACGCGTGCCTCCGGCAACCATGGCGGCCTGTTCATGCCGGCGCTGGCGCGTGACGAGAGCCCGCTGGCCCGGCTGACCCGCGCCGCCTTCCTGTTCGCGTCCCAGCGCTGGCAAGCCCTGGGCGGGGTGGGGGTGGACGAGGGCGCGGCCATCATCGGCGAATGCTGCGGCATCCTGCAATTCGGGCGCGATGCCAAGCAGGCCTTGTCCTTCGAGCAGGGCGCGCAGGAGTGGCACTATCCGGCGCGCTATGCCCGCTGGATGTCGGCCGATGAAACGGCTGCCGCGCTGGGCATGGCCACGATGGGAGGGGGGTATTTCTTCCCCGAGGCCGGCTGGCTCAATCCGCCCTCGGTGTGCCGACGCCTGCTGGCCGAGGCCCAGGCGCGGGGTGGCGTGCAGACCCACTTCAACAGCGAGGTCGCCAGCCTGCGGCGGCAAGACGGCCAATGGCAGGCCAGCGACGCTGCCGGCCGGGTGATCGCACAGGCGCCGGTACTGGTGCTGGCCGCAGGTATCCAGGCGCGCCAGTTGTTGCCGGGCATGGACCTGCCGCTGTCTGCCGTGCGCGGCCAGGTCACCCACCTGCCGGCGGCGGACTTCCCATCCTTGCCTTACGCCCTCTGCGGCGACGGCTACCTGACCCGGCCCTACGGTGGCCTGGTCTGCATGGGCGCCAGCTACGACCGGGATCATGATCCCGCCCTGCGCGCCGCCAGCCACGCCGGAAACCTCGATCGCCTGCGCCACATGCTGCCGCAGATCGACGAGCGTGTGAGCTTGCCTGCCGCTGAGGATGCCGCACTGGCCGGGCGGGTCGGCCAGCGTTGCATCGCCCCCGACCGTCTGCCGCTGGTGGGCGCCTTGCCGGGTGAAGAGGGACTTTACGGCGTGTTGGGCTATGCCTCGCGTGGCCTGATCTGGGCGCCGCTCATGGCCGAGTTGCTGGCGGCCATGCTGGAGCGCGAACCCCTGCCCCTGCCACGCGAGCTGGTGGCGGCCCTGGACCCGGGCCGCTTCACCGGAGAGGCTTAACGCACCCAGTGTCCAGGAATGAAGTGCCAGCCGCCACGGGGACCCTGCTGCCAGTGGGCCGGTTCATAGCGGGCATAGCCGCGATGCATGCGTTCCCAATGGCCGGCGGCCCAGACGTGGCGGTGGCCATCCCATGCCCAGTAGCCCGGCGCCCAGACATAACCATGGCGTGGCGGAGGGGCGGCTTCATAGCGCGGCGGCGGCGGCGCATTGCCCACGCGCACGTCGACCCCGACCACCTGCGCCTGGGCGGCGGGGGCCATGGCGACGGTGGCGCCGACAGCGGCAAGGGTGGTCAGGAAGGCGAAGGCGAGGCGTGTCGTTGTGGTTTTCATCGTGTACTCCTGCAGTTGGCAATGGATGATGCGCGGCATCTCGGGAAGGTGTTGCTGGGTTTCGTTCATTCCCGCGTGCCGTGAATCCAATGTAGGAGTGACCCCGCTTCAAGACTGTAATTTTCTGTGTCCAGATGTGTCGTCCGGCGCCTGGCGCACATTGTCATGCCCGCCGCCAGGCCGCGCCAGGACTGGAGGGCGCGGCTGCCGTGGGCACTTGCCGGTAACAACTCCGGGCAGACTGATACGTTGGAGGCGGCCGTTGGCGGGGCTCAGGCCCGGGCCGCACGCACATAGCGCTGTTCCACCACGCGGCTCCCCCATTGCTCGCCCGGGGCTTGCTCGGCCAGCGTGAAGCCGGCATCCAGGTACAGATGGCGCGCCGCATCCAGGCCCTGGAAGGTCCACAGGTAGCAGGCCAGCCGGTGTTCATCGAGGAAGTCCATGGCCGCCTGCAGCAGGCGCCGTCCGACCCCGGTGCCGCGCAGGCTGTCATCGACGATGAACCAGCGCAGGTGGGCCTGCCCGCTCTCCAGGTCGCCATCGATGACGATCGAGGCCAGCGTGCGACCCTGCTCCACATGCAGCCAGAGCTGCCGGCCGGGCGCCGGCAAGCCCTGGGCGAAGGCGCCCAGCTCACTGCCCACCTTGTGCTCGAAATACACGCCGAACCCCGATGCCCGGGCGTAGTAGCGCGCATGCAGGCCGGAGATGTCGCCGATGCAGCCGGGCTGGTAGCCCACCACCAGCGCATCGGACACCGCGCTGTCGCGGCGCGGTGCCAGGTTAGGGTTGTCCCGCGAGAGCGCCTCCGAATACAGCGCCAGCGCGCGCACCAGGCCTTGCTGGTCTTCCGGCACCAGCCGTCGCAGCGCCGCCGAGACCTGGTCGGTGGCGAACTTGTCTATCCTCTTGCGCAAGCCCTGTCCGGCCTCGGTCAGCGACAGGCCCCAGGCGCGGCCATCGCCCGCGACGGCGGTACGCTGCAGCAGGCCCAGCGCTTCCAGCTTGGCCACCTGGCGGCTGGTGTTGGATTTGTCCAGGCACAGGATCTCGCCCAGGTCGCGGGCCTGGATGCCGGGTGTCTGGCCGATCTCGATGATGGCGTGCACCGCCGACGGGGCCAGGTCGCTGCCGGCCAGGGTGCTGCGCATGAAGCCCAGTTCGCGCACCAGCTTGCGCGAGAGTTCACGCAACTGGCGGATGGTCTGTTCGCGCGGGGGCAGGTGCGGGTCGGTGTAGTCCATGGTCATTCCTCGATGGTTGCGATATGCAAGCAGTTAGTCGCCAGATTAACGCCAGATGATTGCGTTGTGCAACTTGTTTGAGGGCCTGCCTGCGGGCTTGTCTCATGCGCGCAACCGGCCGCGGGCTGGGCCGGGCGACGTGGCTGGAGTAGAATGTCGCCTTTCGCGCAGCCCGCCGCATGGCACGCGCCAGGCCGCCTGCGCCGCCTCCTGCATCCCCAGTCTTGTTGAAAGTCCCCGCACATGTTGCGCATCTCTGAGCTAAGCCTTCCGTTGACCCATACGGAAGCAGAACTGAACGCCGCCATCCTCGACCGTCTCGGTATCCAGGCCGATGAGCTGGTGTCCTTCACGCTGTTTCGCCGCAGCTACGATGCCCGCAAGAAGTCGGCCATCACCCTGAACTACACCATCGATGTCGAGGTGAAGGACGAAGCGGCGGTCCTGCAGCGCCATGCGAAGAAGACCAATGTCGCGCCCACGCCCGACACTTCCTATCACTTCGTCACCCGCGCCCCGGCCGGCCTGAAGAAGCGTCCGGTGGTGATCGGCTTCGGTCCCTGCGGCCTGTTTGCCGCGCTGCTGCTGGCCGAGATGGGCTTCAACCCGATCATCCTGGAACGCGGCAAGACCGTGCGCGAGCGCACCAAGGACACCTGGGGCCTGTGGCGCCAGCGCGAGCTCAAGCCCGAATCCAACGTGCAGTTCGGCGAAGGCGGGGCCGGCACCTTCTCCGACGGCAAGCTCTACAGCCAGGTCAAGGATCCCAAGCACTATGGCCGCAAGGTGTTGACCGAATTCGTCGCCGCCGACGCGCCGCCGGAAATCATGTACGTCAGCAAGCCCCACATCGGCACCTTCCGCCTGGTCAAGATGATCCAGCTGATGCGCGACAAGATCGAGAAGCTGGGCGGTGAATTCCGCTTCGAGCAGCGCGTCGAGGATGTGTTGATCGAAGACGGCCAGATCCGTGGCCTGACCCTGGCCTCGGGCGAGCAGATCGAGGCCGACCATGTGGTGCTGGCCATCGGCCACAGCGCCCGCGATACCTTCGAGATGCTGTACGAGCGCGGTGTCTACATCGAGGCCAAGCCGTTCTCGATCGGCTTCCGCGCCGAGCACCCGCAGTCGCTGATCGACAAGTGCCGTTTCGGCCCCAGCGCCGGCCATCCCATCCTCGGCGCGGCCGACTACAAGCTGGTGCACCATGCCGCCAATGGCCGTTCGGTCTACAGCTTCTGCATGTGCCCGGGCGGCACGGTGGTGGCGGCCACGTCCGAGCCGGGCCGGGTGGTCACCAATGGCATGAGCCAGTATTCGCGCAACGAGCGCAATGCCAACAGCGGCATCGTGGTGGGCATCTCGCCGGCCGACTATCCGGGGCATCCGCTGGCCGGCATCGCCTTCCAGCGCGAGTGGGAAAGCCGCGCCTATGAACTGGGCGGCGGCAACTACGATGCGCCGGGGCAACTGGTGGGCGACTTCATCGCCAACCGTCCCTCGACCGCGCTGGGCAGCGTGGAGCCATCCTACAAGCCGGGCGTGAAGCTGGGCGACCTCAACCCCTCGCTGCCCAAGTACGCCATCGATGCCATCCGCGAAGCCCTGCCGGCCTTCGACAAGCAGATCCGTGGCTACGCCATGCACGACGCCGTGCTGACCGGTATCGAGACCCGGACCTCCTCGCCCATCCGCATCAAGCGCGATGACCACAGCCTGCAAAGCCTGAACACCCGCGGCCTCTATCCCGCCGGCGAGGGTGCGGGTTATGCCGGCGGCATCATGTCGGCCGCCATCGATGGCATCCGTGTGGCCGAGGCACTGGCGCTGGATATCGCCGCCCAGGGCTGATCCCGGCGCGACACCAAAGCAAAAGGCCGCTCCGGTTTCCCGGAGCGGCCTTTTTCGTTTGCCTTGCTGGTGTTGCTGGTGTTGCTAGTCCTGCTGATCGCCTACCGATTACTTCTTGGCGCGGGTCGCAGCGACGGTCTTTTCAGCGGCAGCGGTGAATTGCTTGGTCGCGTTGCTCAGGTTGGCTTCCAGGGTTTCCACGGCTTGCTTGCTGGTCTTGGACAGTTGCTCGTAGGCAGCGTTGGCGTTGGTCAGAGTGGCCTTCAGGATGGAGACAGCCTGTTCCGAACCCGGGGGCGCATTCTTGCTGATCTCGTCGATCAGGGCCGACAGCTTGCGGCTGGTTTCGGCGACCTGGGCTTCGGCAGCCTTGGTGAATTCAGCCTGGGTGGCCGAGACGATGCCCGCCAGGTGACGACCGTAGGCGGTGGCCTTTTCGGCGCCCGGTTGGGCTTGGGCGGCGGCAACAGCCAGCAGTTCTTGCGGATCCTTGGCAGCGGCCAGCTGCTTGGCGGCGGCGGTGGCTTCTTCCAGGGTGGCCTTGGTGGCCGACAGGTTCAGGTCGACGATCTTTTCAACGCCTTCGAAGGCCTTGGCGGTGAGGCTGTTGATCAGGTCGAGCTGGGCTTGCAGGTTGGCTTTGGTGGCGGCGGAAAACTGATCTTGGTACGAGAACATCTTCATCTCCTTGGTGATATGACAAATGAGCAGCCGGACAGTCGGCTTTCGAGAGCGGCTTTCGACCAGAATCAACAAACAATCATGATTTGTGCGCCGCAACAATTCCTATTTTATGCACTTCTTTGGTGAAATCAAGTGTTATTTGTGCGCCGCACAAATTTATTTGCGAGGCCGTGGAAATTATGCGACGGCGCACCCAGCAAGGCTTTGCGGCCGATCAAGACGAACGTTCGGTCGGTTTTGCCGCCCTGGCTGCCTTGGACGGGGCCACATGGGTCTCGCCGCTGGGCAGGTCATGCACCACGATGCCGGTATCGCTTTCCGAGAAGGGGCAGCCCTGGCCCAGCGCGATGCCGCGCAAGCCATCCTGGTAACCCTGTTCCCAGCGCCACTGCACCGAGCCCCGGGCGAAGTTGACGTCCTTGGAGGCCATGTTCCAGTCGCGTCCGGCATAGGCCAGGCGCACGATGTGGATGGTGGTATCGGCCCCCAGCTCGGCCATCATCTGGCGGTCTTCCTGGGTCAGTAACTCGCGCGGCAGGCGCTTGTAGAGCGCGTGGGCGGCGCGGCGCAGGCGGTATTGCTGGAGATAGGCGTCGATATGGCGCTGCGAGCGCGAGGCGAAGGTGACATCCTTCTCGCGCGTCTGTACCTCTTCCAGCGTGCGCGGTTCGGGGCCATCGGCGTGCCACAGGTCCACCATCATGCACAGCAGATTGGTACGCGGCTCGTCGTTGAGCACGGTTTCCAGCGGGGTATTGGAGTACAGCCCGCCATCCCAGTACAGCTCGCCGTCCACCCGCACCGGCGCAAAGCCGGGCGGCAGGGCGCCGCTGGCCATGATGTGCTCGGGACCGATGGGGCGCGCCTGGGAATCGAAATTGACCAGCGTGCCACAGGTGACCTTGACCGCCGACACCGTCATGCGGATGCCCGAGGCGCCGTTGAGGTAGTCGAAGTCGACCAGGCGCGCGAGCGTCTCCTGCAATTCGGCCGTGCTGTAGAAGCTGGCTTCCTCGGGCGGCACCGGCAGGCCAGCGGCGAAGGCATTGAAGGGGCGCGGCCGGAAGAAGCCGGGGGCGCCGCGCATGAAGGTGTCCAGCGTGGTCATGCGGGTGGCCAGCGGACGCAGGGTGTCGGGCACCTGGCGCAGGTCGAACAGGTCGGGGTGGGCGACGGTGTCCCAGAATTCGCGCAGGCGGGTGATGCGGGTCTCACGCGGGTTGCCGGCGATGAGGGCGGCATTGATGGCACCGATGGAGGTGCCGATGACCCAGTCGGGCGTGAGGTCGTGTTCATGCAGCGCCTGGTAGACCCCGGCCTGGTAGGCTCCCAGCGCGCCACCGCCCTGCAGCACCAGCGCCACGCGCGGCCGCCGCGTGGCGCTGGCGGTCTTGGCGGCGGTCGTCGCAGGTTTGGCCGCCGGCGTCTTGCGACCGGACGGGGGCGTTTGTTCAGGCTCCTTGCGCATCGTTCTTCCTTTCAGGGTGTTCCAGAGAGATCCGGGAACAGCGGGAACGTTCAGAAGGAGTCTAGGATAACGCGCTTACAGGAAAGTGACGATGACAGAACGCAGCGGTCCGGAATCAGGCCCGGCTGGCGCGCCAGGACTCGATCAGCTGGCGGGCTTGCGGCTCGATCTGTTCCAGCGTCACGTCGTGGCGGCGGTAGAAGATCATCAGGGCGTACAGGCCGGCCAGGACATTGACTTCGGGGGACAGTGCGCACTCCTCTCCGCTGGCCGGGCGCTGGTGGCGCCAGTAGTTGATGGCATCTTCAAGTTCGGTGAGGGTAAGCATGGCGGTGTTTCTGGGTAATGACGTAATGACAAACGTCGGCGCATTCTAGCGCACTTTGTCCGTCTTTTCGCCTGGAACCCGCGTATTGCCGGGCTTTCATGCGGGCAACGCATAAGCAATTGCGCAATGCTTAGTTCGAAATCGCGGCGTGCTTTGCTCTAATGAGACCCCGCATGCGTGCGCCCGTCGGCGCCGCCGCCGATTCTGTAAGGAGTGGTCCCATGTCCGCGCACCTCCCCCATGCCCCGCGCCGCCCCAGCCTGCGTCCGGCCCAGCACATTGCCAGCGAGCAGCAGGCCATCAAGGTGGCGCGCGAGCTGGCCCGGGAATTCGCCGCCGGTGCGGCCGAGCGTGACCGCCAGCGCGTGCTGCCCTTCGCGGAGATCGAGCGTTTCTCGCAAAGCGGCCTGTGGGCCATCTCGGTGCCGCGTGAGCACGGCGGCATCGGCGCTTCCTGGGTGACGGTGGCGGAAGTCTTTCGCATCATCTCGGCCGCCGATCCTTCCATCGGACAGATTCCGCAAAACCACTTCGGCAACCTCAACGTCATCGCCCATGCCGCCAGCGAAGAGCAAAAGCGTTTCTTCTTCGGCGAGGCGCTCGACGGCGCCCGTTTCGGCAATGCCGGGCCGGAACGCAACGGCAAGAACGTGCTCGACGTGCGCACCCGCGCCAGCCTCGACGTGGCCGCCGGTGATGGCAGCTATCGGCTCAACGGCACGCGCTTCTATTCCACCGGTGCGCTCTATGCACACTGGATTCCCAGCCGTGCCGTCGATGACGAGGGCGTGCCGCTGTTCGTCTACAACCGCCACGACGCCGAGGGTTTGCGCGTCATCGACGACTGGTCCAGCTTCGGCCAGCGCACCACCGCCAGCGGCACCGTGGTGTTCGACAATGTGCCGGTGCCGGCGGCACAGGTGCTGGTGGTCAAGGACCTGTTCCAGCGTCCCAACAACATCGGTCCGGTCTCGCAACTGATCCAGGCCGCCATCGACGTGGGCATCGCCGAAGCCGCCGTGCGCGATACGATCGCCTTCGTCACCACCCGTTCGCGCCCCTATATCGACAGCGGCCTGGAACGCGCCGCCGATGACCCCTACATCCTGCGCGACATCGGTCATCTCACCGTGCGCCTGCATGCCGCCGAGGCCCTGCTGGAACGTGCCGCCCAGGTGCTGGACGCCTTGCCCGCGCAGCCCGACTTCGCGCAGATGGCCCAGGCCTCGGTCGCCGTGGCCGAAGCCAAGGTGCTCTCTACCGAACTGTCGCTGCTGGCCTCCGAGAAGCTGTTCGAACTCTCCGGTTCGGCGGCCACGCTGGCGGCCCACAACCTCGATCGCCACTGGCGCAATGCCCGCGTGCATACGCTGCACGACCCGGTGCGCTGGAAGTATTACGCCGTCGGCAACCATGCCCTGAACGGCACGCCGCCGCCACGTCACTCGTGGAGCTGATGCCGGCGTGCATCACTCTCATCCCCCTCATTCTCGTTAGGGAATCGCCATGACCCAGACCGCCATCGCCGAGCTCGCCAGCGCCACGCTCGACTCGCTCCCCCCACCCTCGGCCACGCCGCCGCGCAGCGTCGCCCGCCTCCGCGACGACGCCCAGGCCCTGGCCACCGCCCACCGGCTGGCCGAGGACTTCGCCCGCGAAGCCGCCCTGCGCGACCGTGAACGCAAGTTGCCCTGGGACGAGCTGGAGCGCTATGTGCGCTCGGGCTTGTGGGGCATCACGGTGCCGCGTGAATATGGCGGTGCCGGGGTTTCCTATGGCACCCTGGCCGAGGTCATCGCCATCATCTCGGCGGCCGATGGTTCCATCGGACAGATTCCGCAAAACCATTTCTATGCGGTGGAACTGATCCGCGTCAACGGCAACGAATCGCAGAAGCGCTTCTTCTTCGAACGGGTGCTGCAGGGCGACCGCTTCGGCAACGCCCTGGCCGAACTGGGCACCAGGACCTCGCATGACCGCAAGACCCGCCTGACCCGCAACATCGACGGCCCCGGCTATCGCATCAACGGTCGCAAGTTCTACGCCACCGGTGCGCTCTATGCCGACTGGGTGCCGACCTCGGTGATCGATGAGTTGGGCGTGCAGCAACTGGCCATCGTGCCGCGCCATGCACCGGGCCTGACCATCATCGATGACTGGTCCGGCTTCGGCCAGCGCACCACCGGCAGCGGCAGCGCGGTGTTCGAGAACGTCCATGTACCGGCCGATGCCGTGATCGGGTTTTCCTCGGCCTTCTCGCGCCCGACCCAGATCGGGCCGATGGCACAGATCCAGCACGCAGCCATCGACCTGGGCATCGCCCGGGGCGCCTACCGCGACCTGCTGGAATTCGTGCGCACCCGTTCGCGCCCATGGATCGACAGCGGTGTCGAACGCGCCGCCGAGGATCCGCTGACCATCCGCGAAGTGGGTGACCTCACCATCCAGTTGCACGCCGCCGAAGCGCTGCTGCAACGCGCCGGTCGCAAGGTCGATGCGGCCGCCGCCGACCCCACGGAAGACAGTGTGGCCGCCGCCTCCATCGCCGTGGCCGAGGCGCGCGTGCTGACCAATGACGTGTCGCTGGCGGCCGGCAGCAAGCTCTTCGAACTGGCCGGTTCACAGTCCACGCTGGCCGAGCACAACCTCGATCGCCACTGGCGCAATGCCCGTACCCACACCCTGCACGATCCGGTGCGCTGGAAGTACCACGCCATCGGCAACTACGTACTCAACGGCAAGAAGCCACCGCGCCACGGCGCGCTCTGACGCATCCCGGGAATCATCATGGCCAAGAAGGAAATCCGTCTCAACGCATTCAACATGAATTGCGTCAGCCACATCAACCACGGCCTGTGGACGCATCCGCGCGACCGCTCGCAGGACTACACCGACATCGCCTACTGGACGCAGCTGGCGCGCCTGCTGGAGCGCGGCAAGTTCGACGGCCTGTTCCTGGCCGATATCGTCGGCGTCTATGACGTCTACCAGGGCAACACCGATCTCACCTTGCGCGAGACGATACAGTTGCCCGTCAACGATCCCTTGCTGCTGGTCTCGGCCATGGCGGCCGTGACCGAGCACCTGGGCTTTGGCGTCACGGCCAATCTGAGCTACGAGACGCCCTTCCTGTTCGCCCGCCGCATGTCCACGCTGGACCATCTCACCGCAGGTCGGGTGGGCTGGAACATCGTCACCGGCTACCTCGACAGCGCCGCCCGCGCCATGGGCCTGCACGAACAGCTGGAGCACGACCAGCGCTACGACCGCGCCGATGAATTCATGGAGGTGGTCTACAAGCTCTGGGAAGGCAGCTGGGAAGACGGCGCCGTGCTGCGCGATCGCGCGCGCCGGATCTATGCCGACCCGGCCAAGGTGCACAAGATCCACCATCATGGCGACTACTACCACGTCGAAGGCATCCACCTGAGCGAGCCCTCGCGCCAGCGCACACCGGTGCTCTACCAGGCCGGATCCTCGGGACGCGGCCAGGCCTTCGGTGCGCGCCATGCGGAGTGCGTGTTCATCTCCAGCCAGAGCCGCGATGCCACGCGCAAGCTGGTGCAGAGCATCCGGGACGGCGCTGCGCGTGAAGGGCGCGATCCGGATGCGATCAAGATCTTCATGGGCCTGACCGTAGTCACCGGCCGCACCGATCAGCTGGCGCAGGAGCGCTTCCGCGAATACGCCAGCTATGCCAGTCCCGAAGCCGGGCTGGCGCATTTCTCGGCCGGCACCGGCATCGACTTCTCACGCTTTGACCTGGATGAACCGATCCGCGCCGCCAAGACCAATGCCATCGAATCGCTGGCCAAGACCGTCACCCAGCCCGAGCTGAACTGGACCAAGCGCAAGCTGTTGCAGCAGCTTGAACTGGGTGGGCGCTACGCCAGCATCGTCGGCTCGCCTGAGCGCATCGCCGACGAGCTGGAGGCGTGGGTGGCAGAGACCGGCATCGATGGTTTCAACCTCACGCGCACGGTGACGCCGGAAAGCTTCGAAGACTTCGTCGACCTGGTGATTCCGGTGTTGCAGGAGCGCGGATCTTACAAGCGTGATTACGCCAGCGGTACGCTGCGCGAGAAGCTGTTCCAGCGTGGCGCGACCCTGCCGCAAGAGCACGTGGGCGCGGGTTTCCGCGTTGCGGCCAGTGCCGAGCATGCCTGATCCGGTGGCCGCGCAATCACATGCGCGCGCCACATAAGCAAGCCTGAAAAGATTCCTTCCCCGACCCGACGGGCGCACCTACAGTTGTTCTTTTTACAGTCGGGGAAGCGGATGAACTACGTAGCAAAAACCGTGTTGGCATGGGCCATGTTCGTCATGGCGGGATGGACGGCGACGTCGCCGGCAGCAGCGGCAGAGGAAAGGGTATTGCGGGTCGGTGTCACCAGCGGTCCGCATGCACAGATCTTCGAGCAGGCGCGGCGCGTCTTCGAGCGTGACAATCCCGGCTACAAGATCAAGATCATCGAGTTCAACGACTACATCCAGCCCAATGCCGCACTGGATGCTGGCGAGCTCGATGCCAACAGCTACCAGCATCGGCCCTTCCTGAATGCGCAGATCAAGGCGCGCGGCTACAAGCTCTATGCCGAGGGCAAGACCATGATCGGCCCGATGGCGATCTATTCAAAGAAGTACCGCAAGCTCGATGACATCCCGGTGGGCGCCAAGATCGGCATCCCCAACGATCCCGCCAATGAAAGCCGGGTGCTGCTGTTGTTGCAGAAGCACGGCGTGCTCAAGCTGCGCGCCGGCATCGATCCGCTCACCGGCACCAATGCCACGCCCATCGACATCACCGACAATCCGCGCAAGTGGAAATTCATCGAGATCGATGCCGCGCAACTGCCACGCACGCTCGACGACCTGGATGCCTCGGCGGTCAATGCCGACTATGCCGCCAAGGCGGGCCTGAGCCCGGCGCGTGACAGCCTGGTGGTGGAGAGCGGCGACAGTCCCTATGCTTGCCTGATCGCCGTGCGTGAGAAGGATCGCGCGCAACCCTGGCTGGGTCGGCTGGTGCAGGCCTACCAGTCCGACGAGGTCAAGCGCTACATCGAGACTGAATTCAAGGGCGGCATTCTGGCAGCGTGGTAAGGATTTCCTCTTTGTTCAGCCGGCGCGCCGCTCACCGGCCAGCGCCACACAACGGCGCGCCAGCGTATCGGTAGGATCGACCAAGGTGATGCGCTGGCCATCCTCTTGTACCAGCTCGGCCATGGGCAGCAGCAATGGCAATTCGGTACAACCCAGGATCACCACCTGGGCGCCTTGCCGCACCAGGTCATCGAGACCGGCGCGGATATCGTCCTGGCATTGCCCTTCGGTATAGCCCGCCTTCACGCCGTGGCGGCCATAGATGGCCTGCATCACGCGCTCCTGCATGTCCGCTGAGGGCCTCAACTGCTGCAAGCCCTGTTCGGCCAGGGCGCGTTCGTAGACCCCGCTGCCCAGCGTACCGGAGGTGGCCAGCAGACCGACTTGCTTCAGTGCGGGGAAGCGCTCGCGGATGCTCTCTACCGTCACCGTCAGCATGTTGACGATGGGGATGGACAGGCGCGGCTGGATGCGTTCCACATAGGCGTGCGCAGTGTTGCAGGGAATGGCGATGAGATCGGCGCCGCCGTCTTCGAGCTTCTTGCAGGTGGCGTAGAGGGCGATGGTCGGATCCTGCCCCTGGCCGATCAGGTTCTCGGTGCGGTCGGGGATCTGCGGATTCTGCTCGACGTGCAGCTTGATGTGATCCTGGTCGCGCGCCGCCGGTGTATTGCGCACCACCTTCTGCATGAAATCCACGGTCGCCGCCGGCCCCACGCCGCCCACCACGCCCACCTTGAAGGGCTTGCTGGTGGCCTGGCGCTGGCCCTCGGCGATATAGCGCGCATAGACCTGGTTGCTGTCGATGACGGGGATGGCCAGCGTCGACAGGCGCGCCAGGGCCTGTGCCACCAGGGCCACCTCGGTCAGGCCCGGCAGGATCACTTGCGCGCCCTGCGCCTGCAGGCTGGCGGCGGCGCGGTCGAGCTTCATCAGCGGTGCGCCATCCAGTTGCCCGGTCTTGATGCCGCCGGGACCATAGACGGCGTCGGTGACCAGGTCGCCGTCGGCGTCCAGGCGTGGATAGAGCAGCTCGAATCGCGGCGCCGGGAAGTAGCGCTCGAACAGGCCGCTGGCGCGCGTGTAGTCGGAGGCCAGCACACCGATGCGGGTGGACTGCGGATAGGCCTGCTCCAGATGGTGGCGCAGCGCTTCCATCATGTCCACGATGGGCAGGGTGGTATTGGCCTTGAGTTCGTCCAGGAAGGTGTGGCTGAGGAAGCAGGGCAGCACCACAGCGCCCACACCGCGTTGTTCGAAGTCGCGGATCATGTCGAACACATAGAGCTTGCGCTCGGTGGTGGCGGCGCTGGTGGCGCCGCTGCTGCCCAGGGGATGCTGCTCGAACACCACGTCGGCTTCACCGATGCTGCCGCGCGCGGCCATGGCCTGCATCAGCTTGAAGAACACATCGGCCGAGGCCAGCGGACCGAGGCCGCCGATGATGCCGTAGGAGCGTCGGGGGCTGGCGGGAGTGGGGGACATGGTGCTTCCTTTCATGCGCGATGATGTGGCGCGGGCAGGCCCTAGTATGCGCCGCGATGCGGACCCGGCCCATGCATGGCGTGCATGGATGGCGGCGGGCATCGGGGCGGGGGTGGTTTTTCCTATGCGTAATGAACATAGGTGTGGCACATAGGCACGCACCACAGCGGCGCATCGGGAGCGAACGGTTAAAATGCGGGCTTGGCGACGGGGCCGTGATTGCAGGGTTCCCGTCGATCTCTCCACTCCTGACAAGACCAACGACACATGAGTTATACCCCCAGCCGCCCCCTGGGTTACGGCTGCCTGATCCTGAGCATGTCCCTGGTGGGCGCCTATGTCGCCCTGACCAAGCCACTGGCGGCGATGCTGCCGGTGTTCCTGCTGGCCTGGCTGCGCTTTGCCATCGGTGCGGTGGCGATGGTGCGCTGGATGAAGAAGCCGGCCGATGAAAAACCGCTGAGCACGCAGTCGCGCTGGCTGGTGTTCCTGGAATCCTTCCTGGGCAATTTCCTTTTCACGCTGTGCATGATCACGGGCGTCTCCATGACCAACGCGGTCTCGGCGGGCGTGATCATGTCCGCCATCCCGGCCGTGGTGGCGGTGATGAGCTGGATCTTCCTGAAGGAAAAGATCAGCCTGCGCGTCTGGGGCGCGGTGGCCTGCGGGGCGATCGGCATCGGCCTGTTGTCGCTGGCCAAGGATACCCACGGCGCGGCTCCTGCGGCCAATGCCGCCGGCCAGTATGCGTGGCTGGGCAATGTGCTGGTGTTCTGCGCGGTGCTGTGCGAGGCTTCCTATGCCGTCATCGGCAAGAAGCTCACCGCCGTGCTCACCCCCAAGCGCATCAGCGCCGTCATCAACCTCTGGGGCCTGTTGCTGATGACGCCCATGGGTTTCTATACCGCCCTGCATTTCGACTTTGCCGTGGTCCCCGTCGATATCTGGGTACTGCTGCTGTTCTATGGACTGGCAGCCAGCGTCTGGACGGTGTGGCTGTGGATGACCGGCCTGAAGGTGGTGCCGGCCGCCCGTGCCGGCGTGTTCACCGTGATGCTGCCGGTGTCGGCGGCACTTGTGGGCGTGGTCGTCCTGGGCGAGAGCCTCTCGGCGCTGCAGGCCAGCGCCTTCGCCGTGGCATTGGCCGGCATGTTGCTGGCGACGCTGCCCGGTCGCAATACCGATTCACTACCGCTGCATTGAGCGAGGAAGCCATGAACCAACCCAAGCGCCCACAGGGCAAGCCGCAGGCACCTGCATCGAAGAAATCTCCAGCAGCCAAGCCCGCTGCACGCCCGGCCGACAAGCCCCAGGGACCGACGCGCGACAAGCCCCGGACCCACGTGGCCACCGATGCCTCGCGCCGCCGCCAGTTCAATGCCCACGCGGCTTCCCAGGACCTGGACGAGGACGAGCAGCGCGTGCTGCAGATGGTCGCCCTGGCCAGCGCGGTAGGGGCCGGCACACCGGATGCCAGTGGTCGCCGTACCGGCCAGGAAGAGCTGGAACGCATGGTGCGCAATACCCTGCGCCAGCGTGACGACGACACCCTCTACGAAGCGCTGGAGCAGTTGCACTACGACGACCAGCGCGGCCATGCGCTGCTGCGCGAGGTGGCCGAGGAGGGGGCTGACATCATCGTGCTGCGCCGGGGCGAGAAGGAGCTGGAGATCAATGCCTTCCTGATTCCCTTGCTGGTGCGCACCCGTGGCGGTTTGCGCCAGGCGCAGGCACTGGCGGATGGCGACGCCTTCGATGCCCTGCGCGCCAGCCTGCAGGACGCCGGACTGGAGAGCAAGCGGGCGCGCGTGGTGCTGGTGCACCATCTCTATCACCCGGAAGAGATCGATGCCCTCAGCTATGGTGAAGTCGAGGCCATGAACCGTGACGCCTTCGCCTCGCTGACCGACAAGAAGATCATGAGCGTGCCCGCCATCGAGCGCAGCATGCGCGGCTGGCCGGACAGTGCTTTCGGCGCCGACGATGAGGTGCTGGAATTGCGCTTCCTGCTGGGCTTCTCGCTCAAGGACCTGGACGATGCCTTCTATGCGATCCCCGCCGATGAAGCGGCCGCCGATGCCTATTTCGAGCAGCGCGCCCAGCGCTTCCGTCAATGGAGCGAGCAGGTCACGCCGCTGATGCAGCAATGCCTGGTCGGCCAGTCGGGTGAGGCGGCACAATGCCAGTTGCACTTCCTCTACCAGGATCTGTTCCACGGCGCCAAGCGCACCGGCAACAGCGAATACCGCACCCTGCAGATCCTTTCGGAACTGGAACAGGGACTGGCCGAATCCGGTGTCGATGCGGCGCAGGTAACAGCCATCCTGGCGGTCGGGGAAGACGAGGGCGAGACCTTGCTGCAGGTGGTCCTGCGCCAGGATCAGCGTGTCGTGGCGCGGGTCGGGCAGGTCATCGACGAGGACCTCCAGGAGAGCCTGTTCGAACTGGCCGACGCGGTGGCGTCGCTGGGTGTGGCGGCGCTCAGGCTGGCCGATGGCATCGATGCGAACGGTGTGGCCGTGCGCGAGCGCGACTTCCCGGCAGCCTAGGGACCAGCCCCTAGTCGAGCAGGGCCTGCAGGCTCACGCCTTCGGGCTGGCAGCGGAAATACAGCTCCACCTGCATCGGCCGCCAGCCGCGCACCAGCTGGCGCAGGTCGGCCTTCATCTTCTGCTTGCCGCAGAAGTCGTAGGCCTTTTCCTTGGCCGCGGCGGTGAGCGCCGGGATCGACATGGTGTAACTCACACCGGTGGCCGAGACCATGAACATGTCCTGGTTCTCTGCCTTGATGTCGGTGAAATTGGCGCAGCCGGCCAGGGTAGCGGCGCCGACGTAAGCGGCGACGATGCCGCCGGCGCGTGCGCGCCGGCTGGAGTGTTGTATGCGCATGAGACCCCCTTGTATTGCTCATGATGCGGCGCCCTGGAACGGCGATGTTGCCGTCCGGCACGAATGCCGCAATGACAGCCTACGCCCGCCATGGGCGGCAGTGGGCGGGGCTTACCCGGTTTTACCCGGATGGCGTGGCTGTAAAAAAACCTTCAGTTGTGCAAGGACGCTGGCCCAGGCCGGGCATTGGCGTTCAATGACGTGCACCCGGTCCATCACGCTGGTTTTTCCTGTCTGCTGAGAGCATGAGCGCGGCCAGTCCCTGCGGCTGGTATTTGGCTGCGCGGGTCCTGCATGGCTGGGCTAAAATCGACGGCGCTGCCCGGGCGATACCGGGCTGGCATCCAGTTTGCGCACGCCGGCACCAGGGGCCGACGGCGCCATCCGCCAATCAGGGAGAACAGAGAATGACCAACCGTCGCAGTTTCATCACCAGCGTGGCCGGCATCGCCGCCGCGTCCGCCTTGCCCAACGTATTTGCCCAGGCCGCCGCTGCGACTGGCGCGACCGAACCGACCCTGGCGCGCGTGCAGCGTACCAAGACCCTGCGCATCGGCGCGGTGCGTGGCGCGGCTCCCTACTACAACAAGGACCTGGCCAGCGGTGAGTGGAACGGCTTCATGATCGATTTCGCCAAGAGCCTGGCGGCCAGCCTGAACGTCAAGCTGGAAATCAACGAGACCACCTGGGGCAACTCGGTGCTGGACCTGCAGACGCACAAGATCGATCTCTTCTTCGGCATGAACCCGACCCCGGCGCGCCGCGAAGTGATCGGCTTCACCGAACCGCTGTTCCTGAATGCCTTCACCGTGGTCTCCAAGAAGGAATACAAGAGCTGGGCCGACCTCAACAAGCCCGAGGTGAAGATCGCCGTGGACATCGGTTCCTCGCACGACCAGATGATCAGCCGCGTCTGTCCCAATGCCACCATCGTGCGCCTGGAAAAGGCCGACGACGCCACCCTGGCGCTGCAGACCGGCCGCGTCGATGCGCAGGTGCTGGTGTGGCTGCTGGCGCTGAACATCCTCAAGAAGAATCCCTCGTTGGGCAAGATGTATGTCCCCATGCCGCTGGAGGCCACCTCCACCAACATCGGCATCCCCAAGGAAGAGGACAAGGGCTGGGTCGAGACCATCAACAAGTGGATCGTCGCCGAGCGCGCCGCCGGCAAGATCAAGCCAACCGTGCTGGGCAACCTGCAAAAGCTCTCCGGTGTGAAGCCGGAAGATGTGCCGCCGCAGATTCCGCTGTAATGGCCTGCGCCTGAGGCGCTATTGATGAAGAACCCGCATCGGTGACGGTGCGGGTTTTTTATTGGCAGGCTGGGCGTTTCAGGGACGGCGATCGAGCAATATCATCGATATTCAACAATATGCCGATGGGCTAACGAACCGCTTCACTTTAGTCTGTCGAGTTAGACAGGATCAGGACTGAGCATTCAAATCGTCGTCGAATGCATCGATTTCCAAATGGGAGGGACAACCTACGCATCAAGAGGACATCTGATGTTGAACTACGATCCCATGGTGGGGGAGATACTGCAATGTCATTTCGGGAAAGCGTATGTACGACGCAGCGATGGACGCATCGAGATGCAAAGTCGGTCGATGGAGACGCGCTTGCCGCCAGAAATGGTGAAGAACCGGCTGGTCGTGGTACTGAATAACAGGATTGGTGGCGGATGCATAGTGGTTCCCCTCTCCAAAACTCGCGATCCTGATCGCCTGAGCAGGCGCTGGCATGTCGAAATCGTTGAGGAGCTGATCGCTCCATGTGGACATTTCACTCGCACGGCCAGATTCGCTACCGCCGAACAGGTACAGGTAGCCAGCAAATTCCGCCTTGCCAGGCTTGCCGCAGGCCCGAAGCAGCATTTGCCGCGGGAGCTGGTCGCTGAAATTCAGTGCGCGGTAGTGCGGGCTATTGGTGGCGGTGCGTTGCTTGTCAGGGACAAGATGCGGAAAGACCATCGGGAACAGCGCGGTGATGATTGACAGGTGTGGGGGGCGTTTGGAATAATCGTCGCACTGCCCTTGAGGCGCCGTAGTAAATTTCCCCTTCTAGGGATCCGCAAAAGCCCAGCATTCGCTGGGCTTTTGTCATTGGGGGGCTTGGCTTGTCTCACGCCAGCCTTCTCCCAAAGACCTTGAGACAAGCGTCTCATCATCCCCCCATGCTGCGCCGCAGGGTAACCCGCATCGCGCGCTGTGCTACAACGTCACCCATTGCATCGCCTGTCGTCTGTTCCCCCGGAGTTGGTCTCGCCCGTTGCGAGCTTCAGGAGCCGCCATGCCCTACGTTGCCAAAGTCAGTCATCTCGATCGCGTGCGCCGCCTGCTGGATGGCCGCGTGCCTGCCGCCGACAGCCCCTACCTGCAACGGCTGAGCTCGTCCTATCTGCGCTCGCTGGACCAGCATCACCTTGATCCGGGTGACATGAGCGGGCCGCGCGTACTGAGTTCGGGCGAGCTGCGCGAGGTGCAGCAGGGGGAGGAGGATTTCCTGCGTGCCTCGGGGCAATGCCTGTCGATGCTGCACCAGACCGTGCGCGAGGCCGACTATTGCGTGATGCTCACCAATGCCGCCGGCACCACCATCGACTATCGCGTGGACCGCGAGCGACGTCACGACTTCAAGCGCGCCGGGCTCTATCTCGGCTCCTGCTGGTCCGAGAGCGAGGAGGGCACATGCGGCGTGGCCTCGGTGCTGCAGGATGCGCTGCCGATCACGGTCCACAAGACCGACCATTTCCGCGCTGCCTTTACCACCCTGACCTGCAGCGCCGCACCCATCTTCGCCCCCTCGGGCGAGCTCATCGGCGTGCTCGATGCCTCGGCCATCCGCTCGCCCGACGAGCGCGACAGCCAGAGCCTGGTCAACCGCATCGTGCAGCAGAGCGCCACGCTGATCGAGGATGGCTACTTCCTCAACGCCATGGCCTGCGCCTGGGTATTGCTGGTGCATCGCAGCCGCCACTATGTCGAAGCCCAGCCGGAGATCCTCATCGCCTTCGATGCCCTGGGCAATATCATCGCCGCCAATCGTCGCGCCCGCGAATGCATCGCCGCGCTTACGCATTTGCCGCGGCCCATGGATGAGGTCTTCGACCTGCATTTCGAACGCCTGCTCGATGCCCGTGCGCTGCAGGAATTGCACCTGTTGCGCCTGCATGGCGGCACCACCCTCTATGGTCGCGTGCGCGCGCCGGTGCAGCGGGCGGTGCGCCCCGCGCGGCCTGCACCGGTGGCGGATGTGACCGGCAGCAGCGGCGCTCCGATCGATGCCTCATCCCGCCAGGAGCGCGACCAGATCGTGGCTGCGCTGACCGAATGCAAGTGGCGGGCGCAAGCCGCCTCGCAACTGCTGGGCATGTCGCGCGCCACGCTGTACCGGCGCATGGCGCGCTACCAGATCCTGCCGCCGCACCGACGTTAGCGGCGGCTTTCCCCAGGCGGACGCAGAGCCGCCATCACCGTTGCACCACCATGATCTATTTCACGATAGAGGAGACTTGTCATGCCTGAAGAAACCGCCAGCCAGCAGATCGCCAACACACTGGAAAACCTGCAAGCCGCCTTGCGCCGGGGCGACGCCGCCGGCGCCGCCGCACTGTTCGAGGAGGAGGGCTACTGGCGCGACCTGATCGCCTTCACCTGGAACCTCAAGACCCTGGAAGGCCGCGCCCAGATCAGCGCCATGCTGCAGGCGCAATTGCCCCAGCTGCGCGACATCCAGTTCCGCGCCGATCCTGCTGAAACGGCCACCCGTGCCGATGGCATCACGCAGGGCTGGATCCTGCTGGAAACCGACATCGCACGCGGCAAGGGCTACCTGCGCCTGCGCGATGGCAAGATCTGGACGCTGCTCACCAGCGCCTACGAACTCAAGGGCCACGAAGAGCCCCGCGGCGAACATCGTCCGCGCGGTGCCGTGCATGGCGTGCATACCGACCGTCGCACCTGGAAGGAAGAGCGCGAGGCCGAGGCGCGCGAGCTGGGCTACCAGCAGCAGCCGTATTGCCTCATCATCGGCGGCGGTCAGGGTGGCATTGCCCTCGGTGCGCGGCTGCGCCAGCTGGGCGTGCCCACCATCATCATCGAGCGCAACGAGCGCGCCGGCGACAGCTGGCGCAAGCGCTACAAGTCGCTCTGCCTGCATGACCCGGTGTGGTACGACCATCTGCCCTACATTCCCTTCCCCGAGAACTGGCCGGTGTTTGCGCCCAAGGACAAGATCGGCGACTGGCTGGAGATGTATGCCAAGGTGATGGAGCTGAACTACTGGGGCTCCACCATCTGCAAGTCGGCCCACTACGATGAACAGGCCCAGCGCTGGACGGTCGTGGTCGAGCGCGAGGGCCGCGAAGTGGTGCTGCAACCCACGCAACTGGTGCTGGCCACGGGTATGTCGGGCAAGGCCAACGTCCCCAGCTTCCCCGGTGCCGACGGCTTCCAGGGCGAACAGCATCACTCCTCGCGCCACCCTGGTCCGGATGGCTATCGCGGCAAGAAGGTGGTGGTGGTGGGCTCCAACAATTCGGCCCATGACATCTGCGCGGCCCTGTGGGAAAACGGCGTGGACGTGACCATGCTGCAGCGTTCCTCCACCCACATCGTCAAGTCCGATTCGCTTATGGAACTGGCCCTGGGCGATCTCTACTCGGAGCGCGCGGTGGCCGGCGGTCTCACCACCGGCAAGGCCGACCTGCTGTTTGCTTCGATTCCCTACAAGGTCTTGCCGGCGTTGCAGAAGCAGGTCTTCGACAAGATCCGCGAGCGCGATGCCGACTTCTACCGGCGTCTCGAAGAGGCCGGGTTCATGCTCGACTTTGGCGACGACGATTCGGGCCTGTTCATGAAATACCTGCGGCGCGGCTCCGGCTACTACATCGATGTGGGGGCCTCCGAGCTGATCGCCGATGGCAAGATCCGCCTGAAGAGTGGTGTCGACGTCAAGGAGATCCGTCCGCATGGCATCGCCCTGAGCGACGGCAGCGAGTTGCCCGCCGACGTCATCGTCTACGCTACCGGCTATGGCTCGATGAATGGCTGGGCCGCCGACCTGATCTCGCGCGAGGTGGCCGACAAGGTGGGCAAGTGCTGGGGCCTGGGCTCGGCCACTACCAAGGACCCGGGGCCGTGGGAGGGCGAGCAGCGCAACATGTGGAAGCCCACGCAACAGCAGGCCCTGTGGTTCCATGGCGGTAACCTGCATCAGTCACGCCACTACTCGCTCTATCTGGCCCTGCAATTGAAGGCGCGCATGGAAGGCATCGCCACCCCGGTCTATGGCTTGCAGGAGGTGCATCACCTGCGCTGATGGCAATGCGTATGTGCCAATGAAAATGGCGCGCGGCTCAATGCCTGCGCGCCATTTTTTCTGACGTCAGGAGCGACGTAACGATCAGTGATTCTTCATTACGCCGACATCACACCGACATCACACCGACATCACACCGACATCACACCGACATCACACCGACATCACGCATTGAAGCGTGACAGGAAGGCCTGCGTGGCCGCCTGCTGCGGATTGTCGATCACCTGCGACGGCGGACCGGCTTCCACCACCACGCCATCACGCATGAACACCACCTGGTCGGCCACTTCGCGGGCGAAGGCGATCTCGTGGGTCACCAGGATCATGGTCATGCCATCGGCGGCGAGTCCCCGGATGACGTTGAGGACTTCGCCCACCAGCTCGGGGTCCAGCGCCGAGGTGGCTTCGTCGAAGAGCATCACGTCCGGCTGCATCGCCAGCGCGCGGGCGATGGCGATGCGCTGCTTCTGGCCGCCCGAGAGCTTTTGCGGATACATGTCGGCACGGTCGGCCAGGCCCACCTTCTGCAACAGTTCCATGGCCTTGGCGCGGGCTTCGGCCTTGGGGGTGCGCAGCACCGTGACCATGCCTTCCATAACGTTTTCCAGCGCCGTCATGTGCGGGAACAGGTTGAAGTGCTGGAACACCATGCCGGTGCGGGCACGGAAACCGGCCAGTTCACGGTCGCCCGGCAGGCGCGATTTCTTGCCGTCGAATTCGAAGTGGCGCTGGCCGATGCGCACCGATCCCTGATCGGGTACGGTCAGCAGGTTCAGGCAGCGCAGCAGGGTCGACTTGCCCGAACCCGAAGGGCCGATCATGGCGACGACGCTGCCCCGGTCGATCTGGATGGAAATATCCTTGAGCACCACATGGTCGCCGAAGGCCTTCTTGAGATTGCTGATCTGGATCATCGCATTGCTTGCAACGTTGTTCATCGTGTTCTCCTCAACCGTGCTGGGCCGACAGGCGGTTTTCCAGGCGCTTGGCCCAGATGGTGGCCGGCAACAGGATCAGGAAGTAGATGATCGCCACCAGGGTGTAGATCTCCAGCGGGCGATAGGTCTCGTGGGCGATGATCTGGCCCTGGTAGAGCAGGTCAGGCACGGCCAGCACCGACAGCAGCGAGGTGTTCTTCAGCTGCATGATGGACTGGTTCACCAGCGGCGGCGTCATGCGCTTGAAGGCTTGCGGCAGGATCACGCGCTTCATCAGCTGGAAGCGCGTCATGCCCAGCGCCCAGCCGGCCTCGGACTGACCCAGGTCGATGGAGACGATGCCGCCCCGGATGATCTCGGAATAGAAGGCGCCACCATACAGGGCCAGCGACAGCATGGCCGCCATGCCGGGCGACATCTCGATGCCCAGCAGTACCGGCAGCGCGTAGTAGAACCACACCAGCTGCACCAGCACCGGCGTGCAACGGAAGACCTCGACGAAGGCACGCAGGGGACCGGAGATGAACGGGTTGGTCGACAAGCGGCCCAGGCCCACCACCAGCCCCACCAACAGGCCCAGCGCGATACAGGCGATGGTGTAGCCCAGCGTGTAGACGAAGCCGATTCCTATGATGCTCCTGAATTGCCAGAGCGAGCCGAAGTCCCATTGATACATCTGTTGTTTTCCTTGGTTACGATTCTCGGGGTGACGGCGCAGCGAGGCTGCCGACGTCACGCAAGCAGTGTGTACACGCCGCATGCATGAACCATGCCGTGCTGGCCCGGTGGGCTTGCGCGTGCGATGGCAACAGGGGAGAGCATGGGGAGCGTGCGGTATATCGTTTAGAGAAATTGCCGCAGGGGCAATCCGCGAACCCGGCCATTGTAATGGAGAACGGCCCGGCAGCCCACGTCGTAGCAGGCTTTGGCTAGAATGGCGGATTGCGCGTTTTGCGTCGATGCGTCAATTCCCGGCGTTCGGGAAAGCGCCTCACTTCATCCAGGACCATGAGCCCAACTTCCTCCGCCGAGGGCGGCAATTCTCTTCCTACTCCTCGTTGCATCCTCATCACCGGCGCCGCGCGCGGTATCGGTGCGGCCGTCGCCACCACGGTGGCGGCTCCCCAGGTATCGCTGGTGCTGCATGCGCGCAGCGATTCGCCGGAGTTGCAGGCGGTGGCGCAGCGCTGCCGCAGCCAGGGCGCCGATTGCGTGCTGGCGCTGGGCGACATGGCTGAACCCGGCACCGCCGGGCGATTGCGCGATGCGGCCCTCAACCATGCAGGACGACTCGATGCGGTGGTCGCCAATGCCGGCTTCGCCGATCGCCAGCGTATCGGCGAGCTGAGCGATGCCGACTGGTCGCGGTCGCTGGAGGCCTTGCTGACCGGCTTCTTCCGGCTCACCACGGCATGCCGTGAAGCGCTGCAGGACAGCGGCCAGGGACGCGTGGTGGCGGTCAGCTCCTTCGTGGCGCATGTCTACCGCCTGGGCGAATCGGGCTTCCCGGCATCGGCGGCAGCCAAGGCCGGCATCGAGGCGCTGGTCAAGTCGCTGGCGGTGCAGCTGGCACCGGACGGCGTGACGGTCAACGCGGTGGCGCCCGGCTATGTCCAGAAGAGCGACCCGGCCAAGTCCGCCATCGATCCGGCCGCATGGCAGGCGGCGCTGGCGCGCATCCCCCTGCAGCGCCTGGGACAGCCACAGGAGATCGCCAATGTGATCGGCTTCCTGCTCAGCCCTGCGGCCTCCTATGTCACCGGACAGGTGTGGCATGTGGATGGCGGACTGACCCTGTAACGAAATCATATAAACGATTTATATCGATATATCCATCTTTAGAAAACCTGGAACAACATCATGCGCATCATCGTGCTGGGCGCCGGCATCGTCGGCGTCACCACTGCCTATTTCCTCCGCGAGCGCGGTCATGACGTGGTCGTCGTCGAGCGTCGCGCCGAGGTGGCGGCCGAGACCAGCGTCGGCAATGCCGGTCACGTCTGTCCCTCCTATGCCACGCCGTGGGCGGCACCGGGCATGCCGGCCAAGTCGCTGAAGTGGTCGCTGCAGAGCTGGCTGGGCATCGAGGCGGCATTGCGCTTCACGCCACGCCTGGATGCGCATCAATGGAAGTGGCTCAAGACCTTCCTGGCGCAATGCACGCCCGAGCGCTACGCCGTCAACAAGGCCCGCATGGGACGCCTGGCGCGCTACAGCCACGGCCAGTTGAAGCAGATACGCGAGCGTCTGGATATCCGTTATGAAGAGACCACCGGCGGCAACCTGCAATTGTTCCGCACGCAGGAAGGGGTGGACAATGCCGGGCTCTCGACCCAGGTACTGGCCGAGGCCGGTGTGCCCTTCGAGCTGCTCGATGCGGAGGGTTGCGTGGCCTTCGATCCGGGCCTGCATGCGGCGCGCCATGAATTGAAGGGCGGCCTGCTGCTGCCCATGGACGAGACCGGCAATTGCCCCCTGTTTGCCCGTGCGCTGGCGGGGTGGCTGCAGGCCCATGGCGTGGAATTCCACTTGTCCACCGAGGTCCAGGCCATCGAGGTGGCCGGCGGCCAGGTCAGCGGCCTGCGCACCCGGGATGCCACCTTGCGCGCCGATGCCTATGTGGTGGCCTGTGCCAGCGCCTCGGTGCCGATGTTGAAACCGCTGGGACTGGATCTGCCCATCTATCCGGTCAAGGGCTATGCCATCACGGTGCCGGTGGCCGATCCTGCCGGGGCACCGCGCAGCGGTGTGATGGACGAGTACTACAAGGTCGCCATCACCCGCATGGGCCAGCACATCCGCGCGGCCGGTACCGCCGAGATCGGCAGCTGGGATACGCGCGTGACGCCGCGCGATTGCGCCACGGCGCTGAAGTCACTGAAGAATCTCTATCCACAGGGCGCCGACCTGGCCCGGGTGGAATACTGGGCCGGCCTGCGCCCGATGACGCCGGATGGCGCGCCGCTGATCGGCGCTACCCGCTATGGCAACCTGTGGCTCAACGCCGGTCACGGCTCCAATGGCTGGACCACCGCCTGCGGGTCCTCGCGCATCATCGCCGACAAGATCAGTGGCGTGGCCAGCGAGATCGAGAGCGCGGACCTGGAGCCGCAGCGGGTGATCTGATGTGGCTCAGTGGTCGAACAGCGTGTCGACGTCGGCGCCGTTGCTGAAGGTGCTCACTGCCCAGCCGGTGGGGGCCTTGTAGAAGATGAACTGCCAGGGAATGGCCTGGCGTTCGGTCTTCTCGATGTAGGTCAGCTTGATGAGCGACTCGCCCACTTTCTCGGAACGGATGAATTCATAGCCGACCGAATTGCCCACCAGCGCTTCGATGGCCATGCGCGAACTGCGGGCGTTGGTGCGCGCGTTTTCCATGGCACGGATGTCGACCAGGGCGTAGGGCGAGAGCAGGCCGTAGGCATCGTCGGTGCGGCCGGCACCGGCCTGGGCCATGACCTTGTCGGCCAGGGTACGGACCTCGGCTTCGGACTTGAGCGTGTCGGCATGCGCGGCATGCAGGGCGCCGCCCAGTGCGAGGGCGGCCACGAGGGTAGAGGGGATGAGGCGCGGCATGTGAAGGTCTCCTGGGAAGATCGGGTGCGCCTATTGTGCCAGCACTGCGCGCGCCTGCCTGCTTATCTCGTCCCGGCAAGGTGTAAAGCGCCCCGGCGTGCAGCGTAAATCAGGGTAAAACGCGGCTTGCGCATGCAGTGGCGCGGATATGATGGGCAGCCTGTAACCCGTGACTCGACAAGGCGGGTTCTGTCTCGGGGGGAGAGCATCATGCGCACCATCATCACCGCCACCTTGCTGGCGACGTCGCTTTCGGGTTGTATCGTCACTTCCAGCAATACCCTGGTCGATGCGGTGAGCCTGGTCGGTACCGCTGCCTCCGGCGTGAAATCCTTCTCGCCCAATTCCACCCAGAATCCCATCGTCTACAGCAAGGATGCCATCCGCGATGTCTGCATCGAGTGGAACGGTTCGGTCGCGCTGAGCGATTTCGTTCCGGGCCTGCAGGGCGAATTGCAGAAGCACGGCGTCCAAAGCCGCGTCTATGACGCCGGCACCCAGGCGCTGGCCTGCCCGGTGACGCTGACCTATGTCGGCTATGTCAAATGGGATACCAAGGTCTTCTCGGACGCCTATACCCCCTACCTGACCTACGCCGCGCTGACCCTGCGTCGCGATGGCCGGGTGCTGGGGACGGCGCAATACCGCATGGGCTCCTTCGGCCAGGACAAGTGGGCGTCACCGGGCGACAAGCTGGCTCCGCTGATCGATGCGCTCTTCCCCGGCAATCCGGTGGTGGCCGATAATTCTTCGGACAACCTGCGCGGCGGCGGCAACGGATTCTGAGGCGCCACTATCGCGGCACCGACAAGAGGGCAAGAAGGCAAGAAGAAACGGCAAGCGTGATGCTTGCCGTTTTTTGTTGCCCTGGCGTTTTTGCGTATTGGCCGACCGGCGCCTGGCCGGCCGGCACATCGGCCATTACCAGATGGTCAGCAGACGGCGGAAGAAGTTGCTGTCGGTGCTGGCGTCGGCAATGGAGCCACCGCCGACCTGCTCCAGGCGCGCATCGGCGACATTGGAGGATTCGACGATGCCGCCGCGGATATCGCGGGTCCGCACTACACCCGAGAAGCGCAGGGTGTTGACGTTGCCGTTGACGCCGATACGCTTTTCGCCCGCCACCACCAGGTTGCGGTTGGGCAGGACTTCGGTGATGGAGACCATCAGGGTGCTGGTCATGGTGTTGGTGTTGCTGCTGTCACCCGACCCCTTGAAGGTATTGCTGCCCGAGGCCGAATAGTTGGCATCGTAGAGCTGGGTGAACAGGCCGCCCAGCGGCGCGCCCGAGCCCGGTCCCTGTTGTGCCAGGGTGGTGGCGCGGCTGTTGTTGGTGGCGGCCTTGTTGCTGCTGCTGATCGATTCGGAGATGTCGATCTTGATGATGTCGCCCACGTTGTAGGTGGTCGGTTCCTCGAACAGCTGGGCGCTGGAGACGCGGAAGATGGCGCCATTGTTTTCCACGTTGGCCACCTGGTAGGCCGGCCGCACGCTGGTGGGGCCGGTGACCATCGGTGCCGGGCTGTTGCAGGCCGATAGCGAAACGGCCAGCGCGCAGGCGCCGGCAAGACGATACTGGAATTTCATGGCGATCCCCCCCGAATGGCGCCCGGGCTGGATGCCCGGCGCAGGGCCGACGCGTGTTGCTACGCGCGGCGGCGCGTGCATGGATGATGGTGGTGTTCGATGTAAGCAGCGGTTAGCTGTATGTAAAGACCGGAAAACTATCTTTAATGGTGGTTAAGTCCGGTAAGCGTCGCCGCCGGTGCGACACCCTCTCGACGAAGCGGCCGTGCTGCACCATGGACAGGCCGGGCGCGTCCATGCGATCCGCCGTTTCGGGGCATAATGGCGCCACTCCCTAACTTTGCGGTTCCGCCTGGCGGCCCCGCATTCCAACATGGCAACAGAAAAGAATCAGGCCCCGGTGGCCACCGAGCCCGGTGCGCCCAGCGTGCACGAGCAACTGGTGTCGGCCCGGATCCGCCAGCGTATCCAGGCTGCCGGCGTGCGCTTCCATGCCAACGACAATATCTCCGCCTTCATCGAAGAGGGTGAGCTGGCGCAATTGCAGGCCGAGGTGCAAGGCAAGCTGGCCGCCGTGCTGGAGAGCCTGGTGATCGACGTCCAGAGTGACCACAATACCCAGGACACCGCCAAGCGCGTGGCCAAGATGTACATCAACGAAGTGTTCCGCGGCCGCTACCAGGCGGCGCCGCCGGTGACCGAGTTTCCCAACATCGAGCGCCTGAACGAGTTGATGATCGTCGGCCCCATCACGGTACGCAGCGCCTGTTCGCATCACCTGTGCCCGATCATGGGCCGGGTCTGGGTCGGCGTGATGCCCAACGAGCATTCCAACCTGATCGGCCTGTCGAAATATGCGCGCCTGCTGGAATGGGTGATGAGCCGTCCGCAGATCCAGGAAGAGGCGGTCTCGCAGGCAGCCGACCTGCTGATGCAAAAGCTGCAGCCCGATGGCCTGGCCATCGTCATGGAGGCCGACCACTTCTGCATGCACTGGCGCGGCGTCAAGGACATGGATTCCAAGATGATCAACAGCGTCATGCGCGGTTCCTTCCTGCGTGACGCCAACCTGCGCCGCGAATTCCTGGCGCTGATTTCCCACCATCAACGAGGTTAATCATGCTGGTTCGCCTGATCTATGCAAGTCGCGCCAAGACACCGGTCACCCACGAGATGATCGAGTCCATCCTGTCCAGCGCGCGCCAGCGCAATCCTCAGCTGGGCATCACGGGCGTGCTGTGCTACAGCGATACCATCTTCGTGCAGGTCCTCGAAGGCGGTCGCGACCAGGTCAACCGGCTCTACGCCAGCCTGCTGCGCGACGAGCGCCATCATGAGGTGATCCTGCTGGCCTACGAGTCCATTGATGAGCGCCAGTATTCGTCCTGGACCATGGGCAAGATCCGGCTGGACAAGATCAACCGTTCGCTGTTGCTGAAGTATTCGGAATGCGGCGAACTCAATCCCTACCAGGTCTCCTGTTGCTCGACCGTGGCCCTGTTGAACGAGCTGGCCTCGACGGCGGCATTCGCGCAGCGTGACTGAGCGTGTTGGCCGATCCGGTCCCGACGTGAAAACGGCGCCATTGCGGCGCCGTTTTTTTTCGTCTTCGCCGAGCCCCTGTCAGAGCAGGTCGATGTTGGGCAGGTTGCGGATGCCCCACTTGGCCGGATCGGCATAGGCCACGATCTTGTCGGTGCCGCGCGCCAGGTCGATGATCTCGGTCTTGAGCGGCATGCGGCTGGTGGTGGAGTAGAACACCTTCACGCTTGGATTGAGCAGGCGGTCCGGTCGCTGGTCCACCACCAGTCCCAGTCGGCCCGACTGCAGGATCACGCAGGAACCGGTGGGGTAGATGCCGATGGCCTTGACGAAGGCTTCCATGGTCACCGGATCGAAATGCCCGGCGCTGCCGGCCATGTGGCGGATCGAGCGCGCCGGATCCCAGCCGGCCTTGTAGGGACGATTGGAGGTGATGGCGTCATAGACATCGCACACCGCCCCCATCTTGGCCATGACCGAAATATCGCTGGCTTTGAGGTTGTACGGGTAGCCGGTGCCGTCGATCTTCTCGTGGTGATGCAGGGAAACATCCAGGGCGGCATCGCTGATGCCTTCGATCTGGCGCAGGATGTGATGGCCTTGCACGGTGTGCGAACGCACCGAGGCGAATTCTTCCTCGGTCAGCTTGGCGGGTTTGTTGAGGATGTCCAGCGGTACGGCCATCTTGCCCACATCGTGCAGCAATCCGGCCATGCCGGCCTGCTTGATCTGGTCCTGGCCCAGGCCCAGCTGGTTGCCCAGCGAGATCATCATGGCGCAGACCGCCACCGAGTGCATGTAGGTGTAGTCGTCGGTGGTCTTCAGGCGAGCCAGGCTGATGAGTGCGTCGGCATTGCGCGAGACCGAGGCGGTGATCTCGGTGACCAGCTCGGCGGCATCCTTGACGTCGACCGCGCGGCCCATGCGCGCTTCCGAAAACATGTGCAGCACGGTGGACTTGGAGGCCGAGATGATGCGCACGGCGCGCTCTCGCTCTACTGCCGTTTCGGTGCGGGCCAGCTGTTTGACCGGAGCGGGCGAGACGAGCGTGTCAGTGCCGGATGAGGCCGTGTCGGGCGCATCGTCAATGTCCTGCTCTTGCTCCGCGGTGGGCGCAACATCACGACCCTTGGAGGTGTCGATGGTGACCGCTTCCACGGAGCATTCCTGCAGGGTCTGCAGGTCTTCAAGACTTTCCACCTTGAATGACTTGCGCCAGAAGGGATGATTGATCCAGCCTCCCGGAATGGAGTGGACATACATGCCCAGGCGCAACTGTTCTATGGCGATGGATTTCAACATATCGAATTCAGGTCTTCTGCCTGTCACTGTTGACCGCACTGGGTACGGTTCGATTCCCCTGATGAAATGGACGCCAATGTTCTCGTGCAATGACTCCTTGAGGACCGGTCGCGCCAGCATTGGCGCCCGGTCTGGTTTTATCGTATCAGAATGTGTTTTGCTTTAGCGCTTGCATCGGCCTTGTCCCGGTAAATTTAGCGATTGCCTTGTGCGGAATTTATGCTTGCTAAATTTACCTTGTCCCGGTGACCATGCGGCGAAATATTTTCCGATATCGTCTGGCGATGGCGACCCGCTTATTTCCTGGCGGGTGGGGCGTAGGGATTGGTGGTCAGCAAGCGCAGGAAGCTGGCGATGCAGGCCACGCCGGCGAAGGCTGCGCCGAAGCCCAATGCGAAGCGCGAGCCGTGAGTTTCCGAGAGATTGAAGCACAGCGCCACCAGTGCGGCGCCGACGCTCTGGCCCAGCAGTCGCGCGGTGGCCACGATGCCGGAGGCACCGCCGCTGCGATGCGGTGGCGCGCTGGTCATCAGGGCCTTGAGGTTGGGCGACTGGAAGAAACCGAAGCCCATGCCACAGAGCAACATGCGCCAGCTGATCTCCCAGACGCTGGGCGCGGCCGGCATGAAAGTCATCGTCAGTAATCCGGTACACAGCAGCGCCAGGCCGACACCACCCAGGATGCCCACCGGGTAGTGATCGGACATGCGCCCGGCGATAGGGGCCATGATGGCCACGGCCACCGGCCAGGGCGTCATCAGCAGGCCGATTTCGACCTGGCTGCGGCCGAGGTCGTGATGGAAGAAGAAGGGCAGCGAGACGAACGCCAGGCCTTGCGCGGCGAAGGAGCAGACCGCCGTCACCGCCGAGAGCGAGAACATGGGATGGCGGAACAGGTCCACCGGCAGCATCGGCGCCGGGTGCGACAGTTCGCGGCGCAGCAGCAGCAAGCCACAGACCACGGCCGCGCCCAGCTCCAGCCCGACCACACTGGCCTGGGCCTGGTGCGCGCCTTCGCCGATGGCCAGGATCAGCAGCCCGAAGGCGGCAGCATTGAGCAAGGCGCTACGGGTATCGAAGGCATGCGAGGACAGCGCCGTATGCGGCAGCGAGGGCAGGGCCAGCACGATGGCCAGCAGGCCCAGCGGTACGTTGACGGCGAACAGCCACGGCCAGGGCGCGATGGCGAGGATGCCGGAGGCCACGCTGGGACCGACGGTGAAGGCGATGGCCACGATGAGCGTGTTCAGGCCCACGCCCCGGCCCAGGGAGCGGGTCGGATAGATGAAGCGGATCAGCGCCGTGTTCACGCTCATGATGCCGGCCCCGCCCAGCCCCTGCAGGAAGCGCGCGACCACCAGCGTGGGCAGCGACCACGCCACCGCGCACAGCAGCGAGGCGGCGGTGAACAGCACCAGCCCCCAGATGTAGATGCGGCGATAGCCGATGATCTCGCCCAGCGCCGCCAGCGGCAGCAGCGACACCATCATTGCCAGCTGGTAGGCAGTGACGATCCATACCGAGCCGGCCGGCGTGGTGTGCAGGTCCACGGCCATGGCCGGCAGGGCGGTATTGGCGATGGCCGTATCCAGCGTGGCCAGGCCGACGGCGATGAGCAGGGTGAGGATGGCGCGACCGCGTTGTTCGGGCGGTAAGCCCTCTCCGGCAATGACGATGTGGTGTTTGTTTTCTGTGGTGCTGGTGGATGAGGGCAGCGATGACATGGGGTTCTTGGCGAGAGCGGTCAGGCGTGCCGCGCGAGGCTGGCAGGGGCCGCTATTGTGTTGTTGAGATTGGGGAAAGCGATATCGGCGAGCCAATAAAAGGACGCCCGTTCACGAAAAACAGACGCTGCCTCTCGTGGTGCTGCGCGATCCAATGATAGCGGGGAACGCGTTGCCGCGCAGGCGCAGGTCACCAGCGGCGCATGCTGAGCTATGATGGTGGTTTGCGCCGGCGGGGCTGGCGCGTCTTGATGACGGAGTCGCGAGCATGTCCAAAGAGCAGTTGTCGCAGCGCCTGTGCGCATGGATCGATCAGCATTTCGACGAAGAGGTCGGGGTCCTGCAGCAGTTGATCCGCATTCCCACCGATACGCCGCCGGGCAACAACGCGCCGCATGCCGATGCCGTGGCCGAGCTGGTGCGTAGCTGGGGCTGGAACGCCGAGAAGCACGCGGTGCCGCAGCAGCAGGTCATCGCCTATGGCATGCAGAGCATCACCAACCTGATCGTGCGTCGTCCCTATGCGGACGGTGGTCCGACCGTGGCGCTCAATGCGCATGGTGACGTGGTGCCGCCGGGTGAGGGCTGGAGCCATGATCCCTATGGGGGCGAGATCGCCGATGGCCGCATCTATGGCCGTGCCGCTGCCGTCTCCAAGAGCGACTTCGCCAGCTACCTGTTTGCCACCCGCGCCCTGGAGGCGCTGGGTGCGCCGCTGCGCGGGGCGCTGGAACTGCATTTCACCTATGACGAGGAGTTCGGCGGCCTGCTCGGCCCGGGCTGGTTGCTGGAGCAGAAGCTGACCCGTCCGGACTACGTGCTGGCGGCCGGCTTCAGCTACAACGTGGTGACCGCCCACAATGCCTGCCTGCAATTCGAGGTGACCGTGCATGGCCGCGCCACCCATGGCTCCATGCCCGAGACCGGCCACGATGCGCTGCAGGCGGCCAATGCCATCCTCAATGCACTCTATGGCGCATTGCCGGGCCTGAAGGAGATCCGTTCGTCCATCCCCGGCATCAGCCACCCGACCATGATCGTCGGCCGCATCGATGGCGGTACCAATACCAATGTGGTGCCGGGCAAGGTGGTGCTGAAGATGGACCGCCGCATGATTCCCGAGGAAGATCCGGTTGAGGTCGAAGCCGGCGTGCGCAAGCTGATCGAGGATGCGGTGGCCGGCCTGCCGGGCATCCGCGTGGAGATCCGTCGCCTGTTGCTGGCACGCGCGCTGCGTCCGCTGCCGGGCCACGAGAAGCTGGTCGAGAGCCTGCTGCGCAATGCCCAGGCGGTGATGGGCGAGGCGCCCACGACCAATGGCTCGGCGCTCTATACCGACGCCCGCCTGTATGGTGAAGCGGGTATCCCGGTGGTGTTGTTCGGCGCCGGTCCGCGCACGCTCATGGAATCCAATGCCAAGCAGGCCGACGAGAACCTGGCCCTGGATGACCTGAAGAAGGCGACCAAGGTGGTCGCGCTGATGCTGCTGGACTTCCTGGGCGCACAGGGCTGAGGGTGCCGGTGCACCGGGCGGGAGATTTGTTAGTTTTTCCGCCGGGAACAAGTTGATTACAATGTGTGCCCGCGAGCTGCTGCCGGATGTTTCTTGCAGGCATCTTGCGGGCCGGGTGGCCGATCCTGGCTGTCCGGGTAGAGAAGCAAGTCTTGAGGGACCGAGATCAATCGCATGTTGAACGCCATCGAGCAGACCCATCCATCGAGCCCGCAGCCGGCATCCAGGCCCGGTTACCTGGGTTTGTCCTTCCGCCAGCTGCTGCTGGCCGCTTTCCTGCTGATTGCCGCCTTGCTCAGCGGCACTTCCATCCATGCCCTGTTCACGCTGGACCGCATGTCGGCCAACAGTCGCGAGACGGCGCGGCAGGCGGTGCAGCTGACCGAGGCCGCGCAACGCCTGTCCGAGCGCACCGTGGCCATGGAGCGCAGCGCCCGCCAATACCTGGTGCTGGACGACGCGGCCTTCCGTGACCGCTTCAACGAGGCGCGCGAGCAGGCGCGCCAGGCCCTGGGGGAATTGTCCGATTCCCTGCCGCAGGCGTCGCGCGACCTGTTCAGCCAGTGGGGTGTCTATGTCGATGAGGCCGGCGCCGTGCTGGAAGCGGATTCGCGCAAGGACAAGGGTGAGCAGTTCAAGCTGTTCCAGGATTTCGCCCGCCTGCCGCCCCTGAACGAGCGCATTGCCCTGGAGAGCCGGCGCGAGGTGGACCGTCGCAACAATGCCCTGTCGGCCGCACTGGAGCAGCAGCGCCAGATGCTCAGCGCCCAGGTGGTGGGCGCCATCGTGCTGGCGGTGCTATTGGCCTTCGGCTTCGGCCTGTGGCTGTCACGTCCGCTGGCGCGCCTGGAGCAGGCCATCAGCCGTCTCGGGGACAATCGCTTCGACCAGCCCATCGACGTGCGCGGCCCGGCCGATATCCGTCGCCTGGGTCAGCAGCTGGACTGGTTGCGCAAACGCCTGGCCGACCTGGAGGCCGAGAAGTCGCGCTTCCTGCGTCATGTCTCGCATGAATTGAAGACGCCGCTGTCGGCCCTGTGCGAAGGCGCGGCCCTGCTCGACGACGGTGTGGCCGGCCAGCTCAGCGAGAACCAGCGCGAGATCGCCCGCATCCTGCGCCAGAATACCCAGTCCCTGCAGACCCAGATCGAGGATCTGCTGCGCTACAACGAGGTATCCTTCGATGCCCAGCGCATCCATCCGGTCCCGGTGGACCTGCGCGCCCTGCTGCACAAGGTGATCGACGACCAGCGCCTGCAATGGCTGGCGCGCGAGCTGAAGGTGGAGATCGAGGGCGCCGCACGTACGGTGGTGGTGGATCCGGAAAAGATGGCGATCGTGCTGGCCAATCTCTTGTCCAATGCCGTGCGCTTCAGTCCCCAGGGCGGGTTTGTCCGCTTCCTGCTCACCGATGTGCCGGGCCAGGTGCGGGTCGAATGCATCGACCAGGGGCCGGGCGTGGCACCCACCGATGCGGCGCGCATCTTCGAGCCGTTCTACCAGGGCCTGCACCAGCCTCCCGGGGCGCGGCGCGGCAATGGTATCGGACTGTCGGTGGTGCGCGAGTATGTGCAGGCGCATAGCGGCAAGGTCTATCTGGTCCCGCGCGAGGGTGGTGCGCATTTCCGAATCGAGTTGCCTGATGAAAAATAAGATCCTGTTACTGACATGTTGCGCGCTCCTAGCGGCGTGCACGACGCAGCCGCCAGCCCCCACTGCCACCATCAAGCTTATCCATTCGGCCAGCAATATCGATGAGCTGCTGGCCTACAACGCGCAATTGCGCAAGATGACTCCGGCCGAGCTGGGACGTGAGCTGTCGCGGATCAATGCGTATCCGGCCAGCCCGTCCAACACGGTGCGCCGCGCCATGGCCCTGTCGCTGACCCGCGATGCCATCGATCTGGCCAAGGCCGAAGCCCAGCTATGGAACGTCATGGGCGATAACAGCGTCGAAGCAGAGAAGCTCAAGCCTCTGGTGCAGTTGCTGGTCGGACAATGTGCCGACCTGCGGCGGGTGGCCGACAGTGCCGAGAAGTCCGCGGTGCAGTTGAAGGAAGCCCAGCGCAAGGTCGATCAGTTGAACGACAAGCTGGAGGCGCTCAAGAACATCGAACGGACCCTGCCGGCCGGCGCCAGGTAACGCCTGCTACCATCCGCCGTCGGGGCCCGTTCCTTTCATGGAACTGGAGTCCCGATGGGAAAGACCTCTCCCCTGATGCTGGTCGATGATGATCCCGACCTGCTGCGCCTGCTGACCCTGCGCCTCAATGCCAGTGGTTATCGCATCCTGGCCGTGGAAAGCGCCGAAGCCGCGCTGGCCCAACTGGCCATTTCACTCCCGGCCCTGGTCATCACCGATGTACGCCTGCCCGGCATGGATGGACTGGCCCTGTTCGGCGAGATCCGCAACCGCTATCCCAGCCTGCCGGTGATCCTGCTGACCGCGCACGGCACCATCCCCGATGCGGTCGATGCCACCACCCAAGGCGCCTTTGCCTATCTCACCAAGCCCTTCGATGGCGCCGTGCTGCTGGACAAGGTCGCCCAGGCCCTGAGCTTGTCGGCGCCGGCCCAGGAGAGTCCGGACCAGGCCTGGCGCGCCGACATCATCAGTCGCAGCCAGCGGGTGGCCGAGTTGCTGGCCGAGGCGCAACTGGTGGCGGCCTCCGACGCCAGCATCCTCATCCGTGGCGATAGCGGGACCGGCAAGGAGGTGCTGGCGCGCGCCATCCACCGCGCCAGTCCGCGTGCCGACTTGCCCTTTATTGCTGTCAATTGCGGCGCCATTCCCGAGGCCTTGCTGGAGTCCGAGCTGTTCGGCCACGTCAAGGGCGCCTTCACCGGCGCGATCGAGCATCGTGAGGGCTTGTTCCAGGCGGCGCATGGCGGCACGCTGTTCCTCGACGAGATCGGTGACATGCCGCTGCCGCTGCAGGTCAAGCTCTTGCGTGTCCTGCAGGAGAAGACGGTGCGCCAGGTCGGTGCCACCCAGGCCGGCGAGGTGGATGTGCGCATCATTTCCGCCACCCATCGCGACCTGGAGGTGGCCATGGGGGAGGGCACGTTCCGTGAGGATCTGTACTATCGCCTCAATGTGGTGACCCTGCACCTGCCGGCGCTGGAAGAGCGGCGCGAGGATATTGCGCTGCTGGCCAATCATTTCCTCAAGCTCATTTCCGCCAAGTATCCCAAGCGCCTCACCGGCTTTGCCGCCGACGCGCTGGAATTGCTGAGCCTGGCGCAATGGCCGGGCAATGTGCGCCAGCTCTATAACGTGGTGGAGCAGGTGTGTGCCCTGTCGACGACGCCGCTGATTCCGGCTTCGCTGGTGCAACGGGCGTTGCGCACGCCGACGCTGGACCTGCTGCGCTATGCACACGCCAAGCAGAAGTTCGAGCGCGACTACCTGATCCGGTTGCTGAAGTTGACCGATGGCAACGTCTCGGACGCCGCGCGGCTGGCAGATCGCAACCGAACCGAGTTCTACCGTCTGCTGCAAAAGAACGGGCTGGATCCGCGCAGGTTCCGGGGCGGCGATGAGGCTGTCGCGATGGAACGACAGGATGGAATCGTTTGAAATCAAGGACTTGAGACACCGCCGCGCTGGTGCTCGTCGTGATACGGCGACGGAAATGCGGGTTTGTCCGCGACATTGGCCGCCTGCGATACCGGTGGTGGGTGGCAAGTCATTGATTTATTGGGAGAAATCAAAGGGTGGCATGGCCCTTGCGAAGACATGGGCAAGAGATGCTCCATATGTTGCCTATATATAGAGAATCACTACGATGACTGACCGATAAGGAGAAAGCCATGAACAAGACCATTCTTGCCAAGCATCTGCTGGCTGCCAGCGTTGTCTTCGCCGCCGCCATTCCCGCCGTCCAGGCTGCCGAGACCGGCAACACCGCGCCTGAGACGGCCCACAAGGCTGCCGCCTATATAGATGACTCGGTGATCACCGCCAAGGTGAAGGCCGCCCTGGTCGAGGACAAGCAAGTCGCGGCCATGAAGATCAAGGTTGTCACCCGGGGTGGCGTGGTGACCTTGAAGGGCTCGGTACCCAGTGCCGAGCTGGGACAGCATGCCTTGCAGATCGCCGCAGGCGTGGAGGGTGTGCGGGACGTGAAGAGTGATCTGACCGTAAAAGCTGGATAGAGATAGAGACTAGCAATAGAGACAGGCATGCGCGTCCGGTGACGCGCGCCTGCCCGACGGTTCGCGGAAATGATTTACACGTGATGAAAGAAACCAGGGGCCATCCCGGCAGGGATGGCCCCTGGTTTTTTGGGGTGGCTGTTTCTGCCGGAATCACCGAGAGGCTCTCCTGTACTGGCTTTTCAGCCGGCTCGATATGAGTCAGGCGATTTCCCTCTAAACTATTTTCGATTTTTTTCAAAAACCGCTTGCGCACAGCGAGGTGGGTTGCTATAGTTCGCCCCCTGCTGACGCGACACACGAAGCGAAGTTGAAAAATAGAGCGACGGATGTCAGCGAAGCAAAGAGTAGTGAAGCAGTTTGAAGGGCGTTTTGAATGAAGTAGTCGAGGCAAGTAGTTAAAGCGAAGACGAAAAAATTTAAAACGAATCGCAAAAAAGTAGTTGACGCGATAAACAAACTGCTACATAATCTCGTTTCTCTGCTGCTGACGAACA